>DATFIZ010000157.1:0-42843 GCA_035269575.1 Bacteroidales bacterium
TTTCCCAGCGATGTTTTGCCAACTCCCGGAGGGCCATACAAGCAAAGGATAGGTGATTTTAAATCCCCTTTTAATTTTAAAACGGCCAAATATTCTAATATGCGATCTTTAACCTTTTCCAGTCCAAAATGATCCTCATCAAGAATTTTTTGAGCTCGCTTAAGGTCAAAGTTATCCTGTGTAAACTCATTCCAGGGTAAATCAAGTAATGTTTGTAAATAGTTTAGTTGTACCGAATATTCTCCGGTTGCCGGATTTAACCGGTGCATTTTTTTAAGCTCTTTGTTAAATATATCGGCAACCTCTTTGCCCCATTTTTTCTTTTTAGCCCGTTTTTTCAATTCTTCAATTTCCTGGTCAATAGGGCTTCCTCCCAGCTCATCCTGGATGGTTTTCATTTGCTGGTGCAACAGGTATTCTCGTTGCTGTCGGTCTAAGTCCGTTTTAACTTTACTTTGGATATCGTTTTTAAGTTCGAGCATTTGTACTTCTTTACTTAACAGTTCAAGAAGTTGTATAGATCGTTCTTTTAGGTCTTCAATTTCAATGAGTTTCTGCTTTTCTTTAATTTCTATATCGCTGTTAGAGCAAATAAAATTAACCAGAAACTTAGGGTTCTCGATATTTTTTACTGCAAATGACGTTTCGGGCGGAATATGGCTCGAAAGGTTAATGATTCGTAAAGAAAGATCTTTTAAAGAGCCCACAATAGCTTCAAATTCGCGGCTGTCATCTTTTGGTAGCGCATCAATAAGTAATGTAACGGTTGCTTTATGATAGGGTTCATCCTGAACCATCTCATTAATTTGAAAACGCTGGCGTCCCTGAATAATAACCGATGTGCTGCCATCGGGCATCTCCAGTACTTTTAAAATATGAGCAACGGTCCCTGTTCTATAGATATCCTTTTCTTCGGGTTCATTTATCCTGGCATCTTTTTGGGCAACCGTACCAATGATTTTGTCTCCTTTGTAAATATCATTAACCAGTTTTATTGATTTTTTCCTTCCTACGGTAATCGGCAAAATAACCCCCGGGAAAAGAACTGTATTACGTAATGGTAAAATTGGCAGTTCCTTGGGCATTTCAGATTTTTTCATATCCACATCATCTTCATCATCTGAAATTAAGGGAATAAAATCTCCATCAGCTTCCATATCACCTGCAAAGAAAATGTTCATGTTTTTATTTCTGAATTCATATTTATCACTCATATACTAATCTTCTATGTTAAAATGGTTATGTGTAAAGACAATATGTCAGTACACGTAAAAAAATAATTCAGTTAATAGGATTGGCAATCACTATGCCAAAAGTATTTAAAACAAAATTTTGACAGCGAAAACTTAATACATTCTGTATTTTGAAGTTTTTTCGAAGATATGGGTCAGGATTTTTTTCTCTTTATCGTCCAGAATCTTATTTCGACGTTCCATCACTTTTTCGGCTACTTCAAATGCTTTTTCCAATCCATAAATTGTAAATCCTTGCGCTCCACCCCATGAAAAAGAAGGGACAAAATTTCTTGGGAATCCTCCGCCAAAAATATTCGCATTAACACCAATGACAGTTCCGGTATTAAACATTGTATTTATGGCGCATTTGGAATGATCACCCATGATTAAACCACAGAATTGCAGACCGGTTTTAACAAACCGTTCTTTTTCGTAATTCCACAAACGTACTTCGGTATAATTGTTCTTAAGGTTTGAATTATTGGTATCGGCACCCAGGTTACACCATTCTCCAATCACAGAGTTTCCTAAAAATCCATCATGTGCTTTATTGGAGTATCCTATGATTACGGAGTTATTAACTTCACCACCAACTTTTGAATGAGGACCAATGGTTGTTGGCCCGTAAATTTTAGCCGCCATTTTTACTACGGCATGTTCGCATAAAGCAAAGGGCCCTCGAATTACACTTCCTTCCATGATTTCAGCATTTTTGCCAATATAAACAGGCCCTGTTGAGGCATTTACGGTAGCAAACTCAATGGTTGCTCCTTCTTCAATAAAGATATTTTCTTCACCTAATACTTTATTTGATTTACTTAATGGCTGCGATTTGCGGTTTTTGGTTAAAAGTTCAAAGTCCGTTTTTATATTGACACCATTTAGCCTGAAAATATCCCAGGGCCATTCAATACAAGTAAAATCTGCCGTAAAATTTTCTTTTTCAAAATCTTCTGTTGAATAGGGATCAAAATCGGGAAGCTTATCTTTACCTGTTCTTAATGCCAGTAACTTGGTATCTGCAACTAAAGCTTTATTGGTATCAAGTTGTTGGATTTTTTCAATTAATTCTTGATTGGGGATTACAGAACCATTGATTAGTAGGTTGTCCGATTCAATCGTACCAGAAAATTTTTCAGACAGGTAATCCTGTGTTTTATATGATACCGGACTATTAAGGACCTTTTCCCATTTTTCTTTTAAGGTAAGAATTCCTGTTCTTATTTCGCAAACAGGTTTGGTAAAAGTAAGTGGTAATAGGTTTTGCCAGCTTTTATCATCGAATAATATGTAGTTCATAGGTAAAAGGTTTATGAAGTTTCTACACAAATTTAAACAAAAAAAGCTCCGGTTTTTCGGAGCTCTTTATATTTTCTTACGTGTTGGATAATTTATTTTTTTACATGCTTTTTATATTTGTTCATGTACTTATCTACACGTCCGGCAGTATCAACAAGCTTCATCTTACCTGTATAAAATGGGTGTGAGGTATTTGAAATCTCCACTTTAATTAATGGATATTCAACACCATCTTCCATCTTGATAGTTTCTTTTGATGGTGCAGTTGTTCGGGTTATAAAAGTCTCATTATTTGACATATCTTTAAAAACCACTAACCTGTAATTGTCCGGATGTATTCCTTTTCTCATTGTAAAACTCCTTTATATTATGCAATACTTTTTAACTTCAAAAATAAAACTTAATGGTTTGCAAAATTAATTATAGTTATCAAAAATACAAAATAATACAACTTTTTTTATCAAAATTATTTCAAGGCGAACCAGTTATCAAGATTATGCTTTTGTTTGCCTACAAATTTATGATGAATAAATTCGTTGATATGTTTATCATAATGATAATCTTTGCTCCATTTTTGATGATTTCGTGCAATCTCGGCCACTGCATCTACAATATAATCAACTTCCTGATTAGTAGTTGTCGGATGAATTGACCACCTGATCCAGCCGGGTTTTTGGGATAAATCACCATCATTGATAAGTTCTGTAATTTTGTGCGAATAATCATAGGTTACATTAAGCAGATAATGCCCATAGGTTCCGGCACATGCACATCCGCCTCTCATCTGTACCCCGTATCTGTCACTTAGCAACTTAACAACCAGGTTGTAATGTACACCTTCGATATAGAATGAAAGTGCACCTATACGGTCAATCACATTTTCGGCCAGAATTTTAACTCCGGGTATTGCTTTTAATCCTCTAAATGCTCTTGGAACGAGCTCTTTTTCGCGTTGTTCCATATTTTTAACCTCCATTTGCTCTTTTAGTTCAATGGTAAGAGCAGATCTTATGGCCTGCAAAAATCCTGGAGTTCCTCCGTCTTCTCTTAATTCAATATCATCAATATATTTATATTCGCCCCAGCGATTGGTCCAATCCACCGTTCCACCCCCGGGGTTGTCGGGAGCTTTATTGTTGTATAAGCTCGAATCAAAAATCATGATTCCTGCTGTACCCGGACCACCTAAAAACTTATGAGGAGAAAAGAAAATAGCATCCAGCTTCTCCATCGGATCTTCGGGATGCATATTGATTTCTTCATAAGGGGCAGAAGCTGCAAAATCAATAAAACACAACCCTCCGTATTCATGCATTAATTTAGCTAATTTAAAATATGGTGGTTTTGCTCCGGTAACATTTGAAGCTGCAGAAAATGATCCGATTTTTAATTTACGGTCTTTATACTCTTCAAGTTTTTCCCTCAATTTCTCTGGATCAACCCTTAGGTTTTCATCAGGGTCAATAATCACAACATCACAAATGGTTTCGTACCATGAGGTTTGGTTAGAGTGATGTTCCATATGTGTGAGAAAAACAACCGGACGGTCCATTTCTTTTAAACACTTCTTATTTCGTAAAAGACCACACCCTTTTAATCCTAAAATTCTTTGTAACTTATTGATTACAGATGTCATTCCGAATCCTGCCTGAATGAGCACATCATTTGGTCCCGCATTTACATGCTTTTTAATTAATTTCTGGGCATGATGATAGCTGTGGGTCATTAAGGTTCCTGTTTCGCTGGTTTCGGTGTGTGTATTGGCAACATACGGACCGAATTGATCAAGCATTTTTCGTTCAATAGGCTCATAAAGCCTTCCGCTGGCAATCCAGTCGGCATATATAATTTTTTGCTCACCGTAAGGAGAATTATATGACGCATTAAACCCTACAATGCTTTTTCTAAACGGTTCGAAATGTTTTTCTAATGAACTCATTGGAGTGATTTTTTAATTAGGCTGGTAAAAATAGAACAAAGCAATAAATATTTAAAATAAAATCATCTATTATTTAACATTTTAAATAGTTGAATGTGTTGATGCTTAAAAATAAAAACCCGGGAAGAAGCCCGGGCCTGGAATATAGAAAAAGGTTTATTAATCCCTGCTGGCAAATTTGGATAATAGTATCAGTAACTCAATATAAAGCCATATTAGAGTTACCATCAAACCAAATGCTGCATACCATTCCATGTGTTTGGGCAGTCCAGCTTCGGAACCTTTGGCAATAAAATCAAAATCAAGTACGAGGTTCAGTGCTGCTATACCTACAATTACCAGGCTAATACCGATACCTAAAATGCCATTGCTATGGATAATCAGATTATCTACCCCAAAAAAGGAGAAAATAATGGAGATAATATACACTAAGGCTACAGCTCCGGTTGCAGCCATTACTCCGGCACGAAATTTCTGAGTAACCTTAATTACTCCAGTACGATATCCTAACAATAAAATGAGCATTGTACCAAAAGTAAGTGCTATAGCCTGCATTACAATGCCCGGATAAGACGCTTCGAAAAAAGCAGATACAGCGCCTAAGAATAACCCTTCCAGAACCGCATAAATGGGTGCCGTAATATACGCCCAGTTACGTTTAAAGATGGTGACCAACGCAGCAATAAAACCACCAATGGCGCCAATGGCAATCCATTTGGAAACCAGTGCCGAACCAGCTTCTGTATTTGCTGCACCAAAAAACATATTCCACGTATACAAAGCACCTACAATAACAAGTAACAACATGGCAACCGACTTATTAATCGTTCCGTTTAATGTCATGGTTTCGGTATAGGTTGTTGTATAAGACCTGCTGTTAAAAGCTGTTTTCGATAAAACCGGGTTGGATGATCTTGCTATATTCATAATTTTATTTTTTGTTTTTTTTCTATAATTAATCAAAATATATACCTAAAATAGTTATGCAATATATACTGTCAAAATGTCTTAAGAATTATATTACGATGATCTGATGGTCGATTAAAATAAATAAAATCAATAAAACAGAACTGTAAAATATATACCATTTTAGCGGGATATACTCTTTTGGTTTAATCCCTAACCTGAAATAGTTGTATGCCACCAAAATAATTTTAGACAGGAAGTATGTCCCAATGGTTGCTACAGCTACCCCGGTTACTCCGTATTCTTGAACAAACCACAGACTTAAGAATATATTGATTATGACTTCGAAAATGGAAACATACAATATTGTTCTGGTTTTTTTCAACCCGATAAGAATCGTATGAGGAAAAACCAGACGGCTGGCAATAGCTAATAAGTAAACCACAAAAACGTCGGCACTACGGGTAAACTCTTCGTTAAAAACAAAGTGGTAAATAGGTTTGGCAAATAACAACATAACAATGGTCAATGGATACATTGAATGCATTATTCGCAGTGATTTTCGTTTAAGAATAGTAAGCGATTCAAGCACCTTTTCTTTAGTAGAAAATTCGGTGAGCATGGCCGAACTTAAACCTGCCGCAAGCATTACCACAAAAGGTAATTCCTTGGCTCCATAACGGAAAATAGCAAATCCATCTGCAGCGTAATAAATAGACACTACCAGCCCGTCGATATATTGTGCGGAACCACTAATTAGGGTGCTGAAAATTAGAGGGATAGCTAAATAAAGAATCTCTTTCATGTAAGAAAATGAGATTTTTATTTCGGCGTAATTATAAATTAACGTTAGCAACCAAATGTTTCTGACAATAGATACTAATACTAAACCACGCAAGGCCCATACAATATCATATCCTAATAAAACCGGAACCAGAACGGACACCAGTTGCAATGTGTAAGTTATATAAGCATAGCTGAGTGTGTTCCCCGACTTGTTTTGAACCATATAAATGTACTCGACTAAGCAGGCAGGGCTGCTTAAGAAGATATACCAGAGCGTAACATTTAAAAGCGGAGCTTTTCCTTTGATTCCGAATACCGAGAAGTTGTTTTGTACAGCCAGTCCAATAAAAAAAACAAAGACACTGAAAACCAGTAAAAGTACGAAGATGTTAAAGATTTCAGGAGATTTGGAGAAGTTGCTATCCTGCTGTCCGCCAAAGGTTTTGTTATTTCTAAATAACGATAAAAAGGACTGAATTAAACCGGTTACCCAAAAGAATGTAGCAAAACCAGCCATAAATACAGAAATTTCAAACAACCCGATTTGTTCTTTGGATAATCCAATTTTGGTAAAAACAATAGATATAATTAGAAAAGTAACAAACCGTAAAATGTTAAAAACCTGTAAACCGGCAATATTGTTAATGTTTCTTTTAGGGGCTAACCACACACCAAAATTATTTTGAAATTTAAGGTGCAAAAATACATTGAAACAACGAAATAAAAAATAATTTAACTTTTTTTAAATAAATCGGGGAATTAATTTGCCGTATTTTTGTATAAAATAAAAATTCTTGTTTATATTTGCAGTCCGAAAATGGTGGATGTAGCTTAGTTTGGTGCCGAAAAATTTGAAATCTTTGATCTCATTCATTTTTCGGAATTAGAGCACTGGATTAAGGTTAAAATAAACATATAAGTTCTTAAAATACTAAATGGTGGATGTAGCTCAGCTTGGTTAGAGCACTGGATTGTGGTTCCAGGGGTCGTGGGTTCAAGTCCCATCTTCCACCCATTAAAAAAGCTCCGCGGGCGGAGCTTTTTTTATTGCTTAAAATTTCGTTGTCTCTTAGCCTCAAAAACCAGAATAGCTGTTGAGATGGAAACATTTAATGAGTCGATAGCTCCGCTCATGGGAATAATAATCTGTTCATCAGTATTTTTTAGCCATTTACCGGTTAACCCATTAGCCTCTGTGCCCATAACAATAGCCGAAGGACCGGTAAAATCTTTTTCGTGATACTTTTGGGTTGCTGTTAACGAAGCGGCATAGGTCTTAATCCCTTTTTTCCTGAGCCATGAAATGGCTTCTTCTGATGAACATGCAATTACCCGGTTCGTAAAAACACATCCAATACTTGACCGGATAACATTTGGATTATAAATGTCGGTTAAAGGATCGGAGATAATTACCGCATCTACATGAGCCGCATCGGCAGTACGTAATATTGCACCCAGATTTCCCGGTTTTTCAACCGATTCCAACACAATGAGTAACGGATTTCTGCGTAACGTAAGCTCATTTAAGGTAAGATATTTAGGTTCGCCCAGCGCAATTATTCCTTCGGTAGAGCCACGATAGGCCAGCTTTTTGTAAATGTCATGACTGATGTCAAAGATCGAAGCAGTAACCTCAAAATGTTTAATGATCTCTTCCTCGGATATAATATCACGACAAAAATAGATTGATTTTACTTGCATACCGGACTGTAGTGCCAGCTTTATTTCTCGTAAGCCTTCAATAACAATAAGGTTTTGTTTTTTTCGCTCCGCCGATTTCTGCTGCAGTTTCAGTATATTCTTAATCTTTGGATTTTGTGTGCTGGTAATATATTCGGCCATAAACTAGATTAAACGGATTTTTATTTTGCTAAATTATAGAATAAAAAGATTAAACCCATATAAATTTATGGAGAGGATGTAAAGAATAAGGAAATAATTGGTACTTTTAAATAAAAAATCAGGTAGAGTATTTTTATTTATTATTTAAACCTTATCTCCTATCATGAATAAAAAATTATTTTTAGCAGTTCCGGTATTTATTATACTTTCCATTCAGTTGTGGTCACAGGAAAAAACATTAACGCTTGTACATCCTACCGAATATAATTTAAAACTTTTCACTTATCTTGTTCATCAGGAAATCGTTAAAGTGGATGATTTAAAAATTATAGGGGTTTACCATGAAAAAGAAACCTACGACTATTCCCGTTCTGTTTCCTTTGTTGAAAAAAATACTGAGCTTCCTGTCGTTTTAATAGAGGTACATAACGATATCAACGCGAATAATCTTTATCAGAAAAATAATTGTACAGCTATTTTTTCAGAAATATTTCATTCGAGCGATGGTATCCTTTTTATGGGAGGACCTGATTTGCCTCCTGAAACTTACAATGAGCCAATGAACTTGTTAACCCGTATGACCGATCCTTACCGGCATTATTTCGAAGCATCTTTTTTGTTCCATCTTATGGGTGGCAGCCAAAACCCGGAGTTTGTTCCTTTACTTGAAGAAAAACCGGATTATCTGATTTATGCTATTTGCCTGGGCATGCAAACCATGAATGTAGCTGCAGGAGGTACTTTGGTGCAGGATATTCCTTCGGAGATTTATGATTTGTATAGGGTTGAAGATATTTTAAACCAGGATAATAATCAGCAACACCGCAATTATAATAATCATTTATTGGTTGATACGACCTTATTCCCCGGCAATTTCCATCAGATTAAAATATCGGATATTTACCCTCTGGCAGGAAATAATTATGAAAATCCGGAGCCACTCATTTATAGTAATCACCATCAGGCCATTGAAAAATTAGGAAAAAATTTGGAGGTTATTGCCACATCCACCGATGGGAAGATTATTGAAGCGATTGTTCATCAGGAATATCCAAAGGTGTTAGGCATCCAGTTTCATCCTGAAGGGTCCTATTTGTATAATTCTACAATTAAATATCGTAAAAATCCTGAGGATGAAATAAAGCCAGCAAAAAAAATATTAAAAGAGGATAGAAGTTATACTTTTCATCTTGAATTCTGGAAGAATTTTTCAAACCAATTAATGAATTCAAAAAGATAGGTCTGGTAAGTATAATGATATTTTAACCGGGGGTTAACAAATATCTTGTATGGATTAAGCAATTGATTTTTCGATAATTTTCAGAATCACCTTTACAGCCTTTTCCATGGATTCTAAAGGGATAAATTCATATTTTCCGTGAAAATTATGACCCCCGGTAAAAATATTGGGGCAGGGAAGTCCCATGTATGAAAGTCTTGCACCGTCGGTACCTCCACGTATGGGTTTAATATTGGGAGTAATACCAAGTTCAAGCATGGCCTGTTTTGCATTTTCTACAATATGCATTACCGGTTCTACTTTTTCACGCATATTATAATACTGATCCTTTAACTCAAGAGAAGCCACTTCCTCGTTATATTTCTTGTTGGTTAGCGCAACAATATTTTTTATGATATCTTTTTTATGTTCGAATTTTTGCTGGTTGTGATCGCGAATGATGTATTGTATTTCTGCATTTTCAACGGTTCCGGTAAATCTAACGATATGAAAAAAACCTTCGTAATCCTGGGTTAGCTCAGGCCGTTGCTCCAGGGGTAGCATATCATTCATTTCCGCAGCAACTAAAATTGCATTAATCATTCTCCCACGGGCATAACCGGGGTGTATATTTCGACCTTGAATTTTTATGGTTGCCATTGAGGCATTAAAATTTTCATATTCTAACTCTCCGGTTGGGCCTCCGTCAATAGTATAAGCATAATCAGCTCCAAATTTTTGTACCTCAAAATGATCAACCCCTTTACCTATTTCCTCATCAGGAGTAAATGCTACTTTGATAGTCCCATGTTTTACTTCGGGATTGTTTGTTAAATATTCCAGGGCGGTCATTATTTCGGCAATGCCGGCTTTATCATCCGCACCAAGAAGTGTATCTCCACTGGCAGTGATAATCGTTTGTCCGGTATAATTTTTTAACTCGGGAAAATCATTAACCGAAAGACAAATATTCAACGCTTTGTTTATAGGGATGTCTTTCCCGTCGTAATTTTCAAAAATTTGAGGATTTACGTTCTTGCCGCTAATATCAGGCGATGTATCCATATGGGCAAAAAAACCAATGACCGGTATTTTTTTATCGATATTGGAAAGTAATGTGGCGGTAACATATCCATTGTTGTCCAGATTTACCTCTTTCAACCCCAGTTCTTTTAATTCTTTTTCGAGCAAGCGGGCCAGGTCCAGTTGCTTTTGGGTACTCGGATATGTTTTGGCGTTTTCGTCCGATTGGGTATCTATCTGAATATATTGTAAAAAGCGGTTTAATATTTGATTTTTCATTTCTATTGTTTTGTTAAAAGAAAAATTCCCAAAAAGTGAATCAATAAGCCCTCAAATTTTTTCCTTCAATAAAGTTGATAAACGATTTGTTTACCACTTTGTTCCCTCCCGGGGTAGGATATCTGCCGGTAAAATACCAGTCACCGGTATCGTTAGGGCATGCCGCATGTAAATTCTCGATGGTCTGGTAAACAATCTCAACGGTGGCATGGAGATCATTAGATTTTAGCATTTCAGCAATCTTTGCGGATATTTGTTCAGGGCTGAAGGGTTTATAAATTTCTTTCACATAATTTACAATTTGTTCTTTGGGCAGGTTTTCCTGTGCTTTTGATTTTTTATAAACCTCATTAATTATATTTTCCTTACCCGTTTCTTTGAGTAAAGCAATTGCGGCTCTAAAAGCTACAAAATCCCCCAGCTTAGCCATGTCAATACCATAGCAATCCGGATAGCGTATTTGGGGTGATGAGGAAACAATAATAATCTTTTTTGGTTTTAGTCGGTCAAGAATTCTTAATATACTTTCCCTAAGTGTAGTCCCCCTCACAATGGAATCGTCAATTACCACCAGTGTGTCAATATTTTCGCGAACAGTGCCATAGGTAACATCATAAACGTGTCCTACCAGGTCATTTCGTCCTTTATCCTGTGCAATAAAAGTTCTTAGTTTAATATCTTTAATGGCAATTTTTTCCACCCGGATTTTTCTCGACATGATTTTGTCGTACGATTGTTCATTAAGCCTACTAGCCAGCTTTAATATCTCTTTTCGTTGTTCTTGCAGCAGATAACTTTTAAGTTCGTCTACCATTCCGTAAAAAGCTGTTTCGGAGGTGTTAGGAATAAAAGAGAAAACCGTTTGGTCTAAACCATAATGAATAGCTTCTAAAATTTGGGGGGTCAGTAGTCTGCCTAGCTGCTTTCTTTCCTGGTAAATATCTTTGTCACTCCCTCGGGAGAAATAGATTCTTTCAAAAGAACAGGAGCTTCTTTTCTGAGGGACACGAATCTCTTCATTTAAAACCCGTCCATCTCTTTTAATAATAAGTGCTTCTCCTGGTGGGATTTCTTTTATTGTATCTGCATCTACATTCATAACCGTCTGTATTACAGGTCTTTCAGAAGCTACAACCACAATCTCTTCATCTTTGTAATAAAACCCCGGCCTGATGCCCCAGGGGTCACGCATTACAAAGGCATCTCCATGGCCAATCATTCCACCAATGGTGTATCCTCCATCCCAGTCTCTGCTTGCTTCTTGCAAAACTTTGCCTAAATCAAGGTTCTGAGCAATTTGTGTAGATATTTCTTTATTGTTTATCCCTTCATTTTTGTATTGTCGGAAAAGATATTGATTGGCTTCATCGAGAAAATGGCCTACTTTTTCCAGTACAGTTACTGTATCCGAATACTCTTTGGGATGTTGGCCAAGGTCAATAAGAACTTTAAATAACTCATCTACGTTGGTCATGTTAAAGTTCCCGGCCATGATAAGATTTCTGGATTTCCAGTTGTTTTCCCTCATGATGGGTTGTACAAATTCAATATCATCACCGCCGAATGTACCATAGCGTAAATGGCCAAAATATAATTCGGCTGCTGAGGGCAGATTTTCTTTTGCCCATACCGGATCGTTCAGTAAATCGGGATTTTTTTCTTCAATAACTTTATGGTGACTGTTCACTTCTGCAAATACTTCTTTTATGGGTGAGCCTCCATTGGATCGAAAACGATGGATATATTTTTTCCCGGGGGACAAATCAAATTTTAAGGTTGCCAGTCCGGCACCGTCCTGTCCACGGTTATGTTGCTTCTCCATTAATAAATACAGCTTTTGTAAACCGTACATCCACGAGCCATATTTAGACTGGTAATATTCGAGTGGTTTTAATAACCGGATAAGTGCAATGCCGCATTCGTGTTTAATCTGGTCGCTCATTGTTAACGTTTCTGTTTATTTATTTCTATTATTTTTTCAGCAATATGGGCTGATGTTAATCCATATTTTTGCATTAATTCTTCCGGTTTCCCGGATTCGCCAAATTGATCGTTCATACCAATCATATTAACTTTAACAGGATTTGATTTTACCAGTACTTCCGCAACTGCACTGCCCAGTCCACCATAAATCTGATGTTCTTCAGCCGTTACAATTAATCCAGTCTCTTGGGCTGCTTTTATTATTATTTCTTCATCAATGGGTTTAATCGTGTGTATATTGATAACACGCACATCGATATTTTGTTTTTCGAGCCGGTATGCAGCCTGTAAAGCTTCCCATACCAGATGCCCTGTAGCTATAATGGTAATATCCTGTCCTTCCTTTAACAATTGCCCTTTGCCCACTTCGAAAGGTAAATCTTCCGTTGTAAAATCCGGAACTGCTTCTCGTCCAAAACGAATATATGCCGGTCCGTTAACCTGTTCTACCGAAGCGATGGTTGCCCGTTTGGTTTGCGTGGCATCGCAGGGTGAAAGGACAGTCATATTAGGCAGTGTCCGCATGATGGCAATGTCTTCTAACGCCTGATGAGTAGCTCCGTCGGGGCCTACTGATATTCCGGCATGTGCACCTCCAATTTTTACCGGAAGGTTATTGTAGCAAATGGAAATTCTAACCTGGTCGGTGGCCCGCAAGGCCGAGAAAACCGCATAAGTGGTGGCAAAAGGAATTTTGCCGCCCAGGGCAAATCCTGCCGCTGCTCCCATAATATTTTGTTCGGCAATGCCAAACGAGAAAAACCGGTCGGGAAAAGCCTCTTTAAAAAAGTTAACACTCACCGAAGAGGTAATGTCTGCACCTAAAGCAACAACATTTGGATGTTTTTCTCCTAAGGATTTTAATCCTTCACCAAATCCGAAACGTGTGGGTTTTAACTGCTTTAATGTAAACATTGGTTTGTTTTTATTGATTTTGTTCCAGTTCTTTTATAAATGCATTAACTTGTTCAGGTTTGGGAGGCTTTCCATGCCAGTGATAATCATCTTCAATGCTTTTTATTCCCTTTCCCATGTGGGTTTTAGCTATAATTACTACCGGTCCTTTTTTCCGGTTAATAGCCTTTTGGTAGGTAGCAATAATATCTTTATGATCATGTCCGTTACAAGCCATTACTTCCCATCCAAACGATTGAAACTTATCTTTGAGCGGTTCGATTTCCATTACATCCGAATTTTTACCGTCTATTTGCACACAATTCCTGTCAATGAGAGCCACCAGGTTATTTAATTGGTGATGCGAGGCACTCATGACAGCTTCCCAAATGGACCCTTCTTGTAATTCACCATCGCCATGGATAGAAAATACATTCCATGATTTTTTATCCATTTTACCGGCCAGTGCCAGCCCAACTGCTACCGATAATCCTTGTCCCAGCGAGCCGGCTGATAGTTCGATTCCGGGTAGTCCGTGTTCTTTGCCCGGATGTCCCTGTAAACGAGAGCCTAATCTGCGCAAGGTCATTAGCTCTTTTGGATTAAAATAACCGCTATGCGCAAGTGCAGCATAAAATACCGGAGCAACATGACCAATAGACAATATAAGGCGGTCGCGATTTTTCCAATCCGGGTTGTCAGGTTTATGATTTAAGATATTAAAATAAAGGCAGGTAAAAATATCTGCCAGTCCTAATGAGCCGCCCAGATGACCCGAACCGGCTTCAGCTAAACTTCGAACAACATCTTTGCGTATCTCCAAAGAAATTTTTTTTAACTCCTGAATATTATTAATTACAGGCATAAAGCAACTATTTTATTCTTCGAGTGAAGGATAATTTATTTCATCAGGAACAATAAAAGCAGCCGGGAAATGATGTTTTATACGCTTAAATTCTTTCATGGCATCAATTTTTGTTCTGAAATCGCCCACATAAACCTTAAAATACGGATTGTCATATTCTCTGTAGATCGGTATCTCAGGAAATTTATCAAAAAAACTGGCTTTTACCTTTTGCGAATTTTCGCGGGCATCACTGCCAATATCATTAAAAATTCGAATACGGTATCCCGGTACACCCCTTTTGCGATTGTTTTGTTTAATATGATTGGATATTAAATGATTGATTCTAAGATCTTGTGATATAACAACATTTCCGTTACCTGGTTCATTTTTTTCAATCCTTGAAAAAATATCTTTTTCTCCACCTGATGAAACCTGACTATGAACATTGAAAATCGGAAAAAGAAATATCAGTAAAACAGAAGCTATTCGTATCGTATATTTTTTCATAATCCTTTGATTTTATAATGCAAAAATAATTAATTTTTATCAGAAATAACGTTACCAACTGATGCTATGTTTTTCATCAACCTCAATCGTCTTTGGATACAAAAATGAACGACCTTTTAAATGACCGGTAATTTGCATTTCAAATCTTTTCATATTTCTTAATCTATACATCGATAATGCACCTGCAAGAAAGTTTGAGAGTTCTATTTGCACCGGGAAAGTGAGAATATCATCATGGTTAGAAGGAATGATTATGGTTTCCGGATTGGTCATTTTGCCCAGATGTTTTCCATTAACAGAAACATCAAAATCCATTTCAATAATTTTGATTCTGGCATTTCCCGGATTGGTTACCGGAAGATCTAATTCAAGTCCCACCAGGTTATTCTCAATACTTTTTATGCGGACATCTTTTACTTCTCCTATCTTGATTTCTTTCATCGAAGAGCATCCGGAGAGGAAGATTGTTAAAAGAAGGATACTTACAATTTGATGGATTGTTTTTTTCATTTTTTAGATTTTATTACTGTTGCCACCCTTTTGCTTTTTCAATGGCTTTTTTCCAGCCATTGTATAACTTTTGTCTTTTGTCTTCATCCATAAACGGATGAAAAGCCTTTTCTATTTTTCTTTTTTTAATTATTTCTTCCATCGACCAGAAATTTGTTGACAGGCCGGCTAACAAAGCAGCACCCAATGCCGTTGTTTCAATATTTTCAGGTCGTATAACATCAACATTCAGGATGTTAGCCTGAAATTGCATTAAAAAATTATTAACCGAAGCGCCACCATCTACATTAAGGGCTTTTAGTTTTATACCGGAATCTTTTTCCATGGCTTTTAACACATCCATGGTCTGATAAGCCAATGATTCCAAAGTTGAACGGATAATATGTTTGTCAGTAACTCCCTGTGTTAATCCAAGAATAGCACCCCGGGCATACATGTCCCAATAGGGAGCTCCAAGTCCGGTAAAGGCAGGGACAACATAAACCTCCTCAGTATCCTCAACCTCATGGGCAATTTTTTCTGTATCATCGGCCGATTGAATTAAATGTAAAGCATCGCGCAGCCATTTAATTGCTGCTCCGGCGATAAAAACGCTTCCTTCGAGTGCATAACTGATGTTGTTGTTTATGCCCCAGGCAATGGTGGTTACCAGTCCTGAATGCGACTCAACCATTTTTTCGCCGGTATTCATCAACATAAAACATCCTGTGCCATAAGTGTTTTTTGCGGTTCCTTTACTCAGACATGTTTGTCCGAAAAGTGCAGCCTGCTGGTCACCGGCAATCCCTGATATGGGGATCGATGTGCCAAAAATACTTGAATCGCTTTGTCCGACAGTTTCCGAAGAACTTGTAACGGTGGGTAAGATATGTTCAGGAATCCCAAAAAGATCCAGTAGTTTTTTATCCCATTGCAGGGTACGGATATTAAAAAGCATGGTACGCGAAGCATTGGAATATTCGGTAATATGTAATTTGCCGCCGGTTAGTTTCCAAACCAGCCAGCTGTCGATAGTGCCGGCAAGAATTTCTCGTTTTTCTGCTCTCTCCTTAATGCCCGGAATATTTTGTAATATCCAGTGTATTTTTGTTGCCGAGAAATAGGAATCAACAATTAATCCGGTATTCTTTTTAATGTATTTGTCCCATCCTTTTGCAGAAATTCTTTTACAAAAATCTGCGGTTCGCTTATCCTGCCATACAATAGCATTATAAACCGGTTGGCCTGTTTTTTTATCCCATAAAATTATGGTTTCGCGCTGGTTAGCAATTCCTATAGCAGCAATTTCCTGTGGATTAACATTTGATTTTTCCAGAAGTGTTTGTGCGGTTTTTAACTGAGACCCCCATATTTCTTCCGGATTGTGCTCCACCCATCCTGCCTGGGGATAGTATTGTTTGAACTCCTGCTGTTGAATAGCGATTATATCTGCATTTTTATCAAAAAGCAATGATCTGGAACTGGAGGTACCCTGATCGAGCGACAAGATATATTTTTTTTGCATAGGCATTTTTAAAGTTGATGGTTTAAAAATACAATTTATATGGACAGGATAAAAAAAAACGGCCATTCCAATTCTTGAAACAGCCGTTTGCCAATATCTATTATTTTTTATTCCATGGCTGCAGCAATTTCGTCGGTTAGTTCAAGGTTATGATATACATTTTGTACATCGTCATCATCTTCGAAAGCATCAATCATTTTCATTACTCTTAGTGCTGCATCTACATCCAAAGCCTTTGTATCGTTCGGGATTCTTTGTAACCCTGCATTTTCCAACTCAACGCCCAGTTCATCCAGTTTTTTCTGTACATTTCCAAAATCTTCTTTGGCTGTTGTGATAGTTATTACATCGTCTTCAACCTCAATCTCTTCAGCTCCGGCATCAATAATTTCCAGTTCAAAATCGTCTAAATTAAGATCATCATTTTTTACCACAGTGAAAATCCCTTTGGTTTCAAAAAGAAATGACAACGAACCATTTTTTCCCAGGCTGCCACCATATTTGGTAAAAACAGCCCTCACGCTGCTAACTGTTCTGTTTCGGTTATCGGAAAGGCAATCTACATAAACGGCTATTCCGTTGGGTGCGTATCCTTCAAAGGTAACTTCTTCAAAGTTTTCGCCTTCTTTGTCGGCTTTGCTAATGGCTCTTTCTACATTGTCTTTGGGCATATTTACCCCTTTGGCATTATTCATAGCCAGTCGTAACCGTGGGTTTGCTTCCGGATCAGCGCCACCCTCTTTTACGGCAACAGATATTTCTTTTACAATTTTGGAAAACATTTTTGAGCGCTTAGCATCAGCAGCTCCTTTCTTACGCTTAATGGTTGACCACTTACTATGACCTGACATATTAATTAAATTAATTGTTAATACTTAATTGAAAATGGAGGGTAAAAATACTAAAAATTAAAAAGCCTGTAAAAGAATATGATAAATATTTATACCTGTCAGGTTTTGTAAAAACATATTTTAGATTGTTTTGTCTTTTTCTGTTAAAGAATATTTTTTTGATACCAATGGACACTTATTTTTTAATAAATTTGCAAAAAATAAATCCATAGATATGGCTGATCAAAAGAATACCATCCATAAAGGAACTTCACCTAAACTATATATCGAAACGTATGGTTGTCAAATGAATACTGCCGACAGTGAGGTGGTGGTTTCTGTATTACAGGATAAAGGGTATGAGGTTACAGAAGATATACATGATGCCGATATTATTTTAGTAAATACCTGTTCGATACGAGAGAATGCCGAGCAAAGAGTTTGGGGGCGATTAGACGTTTTTAAGCAAGTGAAGAAAAAAAACCCGGCCGTTAAAGTAGGGGTCATTGGGTGCATGGCTGAACGTTTAAAAGAAAAACTGATTGAAGAAGAAAAAATCGTTGATTTAGTCATAGGTCCCGATGCTTACCGAGAATTGCCCAACCTGATCGAAGCGGTTGAGTCCGGACAGAAAGCGGTTAATGTCATCTTATCGAAAGAGGAAACGTATGCTGATATTCATCCGGTCCGCTTAGGTAAAAACAGGATCTCTGCTTTTATATCTATCATGCGGGGATGTAATAATATGTGCTCTTATTGTATTGTTCCTTATGTCCGGGGCGCTGAACGAAGCCGCGATCCGGAATCAATACTTAACGAAGCACGTGATTTATTCGATAAAGGATATAAAGAAATTACATTAATCGGTCAAAATGTTGATTCCTACCACTGGGAAAAGGCTGACAATGATAAGTCGGTAACTTTTGCACAGTTATTGGAATCTGCAGCCAAGATAAGCCCGGATTTGCGTATTCGCTTTTCTACTTCCCACCCCAAAGATATGTCGGATGATGTGCTGTATGTAATGGCCATGTATAATAATATTTGTAATCATATTCATTTGCCTGCACAGTCGGGGAGTACCCGAATATTAGAAAAGATGAACAGAGGGTATACGCGCGAATGGTATTTAGATCGCATAAAGGCTATTAAAAGAATTCTGCCGGATTGTGCTATCACTACCGACTTAATGACCGGATTCCCCGGAGAAACAGAGGAAGATCACCAGGAAACTTTACGTTTAATGAAAGAGGTGAATTATGATTTAGCATTTATGTTTAAGTATTCTGAACGTCCACGGACATATGCTGCAAGGCATTTAACGGATGATGTAAAAGAGTCGGAGAAATCAAGACGTTTAACAGAGATTATTGATCTACAGGGTGAACTCTCAGAGAAAAGTAAAAGAAATGACCTGGGAAAAGTTTTTGAGGTGTTAGTTGAGGGTGTTTCTAAAAAATCAAAAGATCAGTATTTTGGACGTAACTCGCAAAATAAAGTCGTCGTATTTCCAAGATTAAATTATAAAACAGGTGATTATGTTGAGGTTGAAATTATTGATTGTACCTCTGCAACATTAATTGGAGAAGTTGTAACAAAACATTAAATCAAAAGATATTCAAAGTAAAAAAAAACGAGGTATAGATTACCTCGTTTTTTTATGCTATTTCGAAAATATGCTCCAGCTCTACGAGCTTAATTAATTCTTTTATTTCGTCTGAAACATTTATAAATTTAAAGGTAGCGTTATTGATTCTCGAAGTCCTGTAAATTTTTAATAAGGTTTCAAATCCTGCACTATCAATAAATTTAATACCCGAAAAATTTATTAGTAATTGAGTTCCCGGATTATTTACTATAGGCAAAACTTTTTGCTCAATTTCTGAAGCATTTAAGATGTTTAATCTTGATACCTTATAAAATGAAACAATGTATTTGTTTCTGAGATGATCAACGGTTAACATAAAATCAACGGTTTAAATATAAAATATTATGATGCGAATGTAATACGGGAAAAATAAAAAGCATGTTAAGCAGACCTTAAGTTATTAACAATTTTAGTTAAAATTATTCACTCGGGAAAGAATAAACAAAAAATATTTAAAAATCAGGAGGAATGTAATCATTGAACTTCTTAATAAGTTGATTGTTAGGTGTTGTAAAGAAAAAAATAGGGTATTTTTATTTAAAATCATCTTATAGTTAGAATGACAATAAACAAATAAAAGTAAAACCAAAATTTATAAAGTTATGAAAACAATGATGAAAACAACAATGGGTTTAATGGTATCGGTTTTGATGCTCTCAACAGGCATCAATGCACAACCCAAATCACAGATACCGACCGAAAAAGACCAAAAAATGAACTGGGCAGATGCTGACACTCTGTATACTTACCAGTATGACGAAGCATCCGACTCATGGGTTTATTTCGAAAGAGAAGTCAGGCGTTTTAATGACCAGGATAAGCCGCTTGAAAATTTTGTACAGACTTATAACGTGGAAGATAATAGCTGGACAAACGCTCTTCGGGAGAACTATACTTATGATGAAAACGGGAATGAAATTGAAGTGATTACCCAAAGTTGGGATAAGAATTTTAACGATTGGGTAAATGCACAAATGAGAATCATTAACTATAAAGGAAGAAAAAGAGAAGAGATTTTATTCCAGGAATGGAAACGTCCTGCAAACGAATGGTTTAACGTTATGAAATATTTGATTACCTACAATGACAGGGGTGAAGAATATGCTGTAACGATTAACTTGTTTAATGGAGCTACCCAGAATTGGGATAATTATAAACGTTTTCTGATGGACTTTCAAAATTCTTATGCTCCACCATCAAGTGTGATAGTAGAAAACTGGAGCGCTGCCGAACAAAGCTGGTTGACAGAAGGTAAATACATGTTACTATATAATGGACGAGGAAAGAAAACCGAAGAAATAAGGTTAACCTATAACAATAGCATGCGAACCTTTATTGAAGGAATGAAGTTTAATATGAGCTATGATAGAAAAGGGAATATGACAGAATATGTGGAAAAGAAATATGACCTGGCCAATAAATCATGGGTGAATTATATTAAACAGACGGCTACGTTTAACGACCAACAGTATATGACAGAAAAAATTGAGTATAAGTGGGATAAAAGCGCTAACCAGTGGGTAGAGGTGAATAAGTATAAGTTCTCAACCAAAAAAAATATCTAAAGATATAGTTCTTTCGAATGAAAAAGGTGCTCATTTTATGGGCACCTTTTTTTGTTATAAATAAACCTTAAGGTTTTTAACAGGTCTAATAATCAGTTAGTAAAAAAATGAAAACAGATGATTCTTGAACACATAAAAATTGGTTTTAGACATTTAGTCAAAGATAAATTTTATACTTTTCTTAATTTTTGCGGCCTGTGTATTGGTATTTTGATAGCCTTATATATAACAACCTGGATAATTGATGAGTTAAATTATGACAATTATATTAAAGATGCTGATCTGATTTATCGGGTTGAACGGGATTTTAATTATAATGGGATGTCGAGAGAAATGCCTGTTACAAGCTTTAATTATGCCAAAGCCCTGAAGGATGATTTTCCTGAGATTGTTGCCTCAACGAAAATGTACCCCTTTGAAATCTCTGTACAGGATAAGAATAATATTTTTCGAAAACAACTGGTCCATTTTGCAGACAGTAATTTTTTCGAAGTTTTTAATTTTAAGCTTATTACCGGAAGTCCCAATCATATTTTAGATGACCCGAATTCTGTTGTATTAACAAAAGAGGCCGCCTTAACTTTTTTTGGAAATGAGCATGTATTAGGCGAAACCATAAAGATTAAAATTGAAGACTTAATTTATAACCTCAAAGTTACAGGTATAGCAGATAATATTCCTCAGAATACACATTTTCACCCCCGGCTATTTATTCCTCTGCCGGTGTTAAAAGAGTATTATCAACAAATCTATAATGAGTGGAGGGTTAATATAGGATATACTTATGTTAAAATCGATAACCGCAATAAACTTTCGAAAATTAAGGCTCAATTACCGGAGTTTCTTTTACGGCATGTTGGTCCTGCCTATAGCACAATGCTTTTAGATGATGATGATATTAACGAAGCGATTGAAGTAAAACTCAAAAACATTAAAGATATCCATCTGAAATCGCATCTGGAGTATGAATTAGAAACAAACGGTGATATAAAAAATATTTTTCTTTTAGCTTCAGTAGCCATATTAATTCTGCTGCTTGCTATAATCAATTATATTAATCTGACCAATGCAAGGAGTGAAACCAGATCATTGGAGGTGGGAATACGAAAGGTGGTTGGGAGTTCAAAGACTCAGTTGGGATTACACTTTTTTTTAGAATCTTTTCTATTGATATTTTTTGCTTTTACGGTATCCATTGTATTAATGTTTGCATTATCTCCACTGTATGAAAATGTTAGTGGAAAAACTTTTCATTGGGTGTTTTTCAATTCATATCATGGTATAGCTTTATTGTCAGGAACATTCTTCCTTATCTCTTTATTAGCCGGAGCCTATCCTGCAATATTTATTTCGCGGTTTAAGATTCTGAAATCACTTAAAGGGAAAAATCAAACGAAAGGTATGAATACGAAAATTGGCCTGGTAATTTTCCAGTTTTTTATTTCCATTGGATTAATAACTTTTTCATTGCTTATGGCATTGCAAATAAAACTAATCCATACAAAGGATATCGGATTTGATCAAAAAAACTTAATGGTCATTGATGTTGATAATTCAGCGGTCAGAACTCATTTTAACTCTTTTAAAAACGATTTAATGAAACTAGACCCGGTAAAGAATGTTACCAGTGCCGGAACTGTACCTATCAATCAAATTTATCCGAGCCTTACCGTTAGAAAACCCTTTGGTGATGACGATCTGTTTTTTGCTTATATGGGGGTAAATTATGATTTCTTCAAAACGTTTGATATTCGCTTATTGTCAGGACGTCTTTTTTCACGCGGTGTCTCCGATACATCCCAGACTCGTTATATAATTAATGAAAAAGCAAGCCGGATGTTAGGGTTCTCATCGCCCGATGAAGCAATATCGCATTTTATTGAAACGAAGAGCCACCTGGAATCAACCTACAACAAAGGACAGATCATAGGAGTGGTGAAGAACTTTAATTTTAAATCATTGCATAAAGAGGTTGAGCCATTAGCAATTCAGCTTTTCCCTGAATATTTAAATGCCATTTTTGTTCGGGTTGATGAATATCAGATGAATGAAACAATACAGAAAATTAAATCAGTCTGGCAAAATCGGTTTCCTGAATCAGAATTTAATTATTCTTTTTTATCCGACACTATCCAAAAACAGTATTTGTCCGAAGATGATATCCAGTCCAAACTTGTTCTCTCAACCATATTGGCCTTAATCATTGGTTCATTAGGATTATTTGGTTTGTCACTTTATATTTTACAACAGCGAACAAAAGAAATTGGCGTAAGGAAAGTAAATGGAGCAACTTCCGGCTCATTGGTGCTGTTGTTTTCTAAAAGGTATGTACGATGGATAACCATTGCAGCATTATTTGCCTGTCCAATTAGCTACTTTTTCTTTACAAGCTGGTTAAATAATTTTGCGATAAGAATAAATGTCGGATATTTCTGGGGTGTTTTTGTTCTTGCATGGATAGTTATAATCCTTTTTTCATTAATCACCGTAATCGCCCAAACGATTAAATATTCAAGACTTAACCCGGTTGATGTTTTAAAGGATGAATAAAAAAAGGACTTTTCCCTAAGAGAAATCTATTATAATGTCATCTTTTCCAAAGTTTTGAACTTTGGAAAAGATGAGCCAAATAGTTGGACAGCTCCTTTGCTATTATTTTTTTACGATTTTTAGCAATAGCTCATCAAGCTGTTTTTTATCAATCATCGATGGTGAATCAATCATTACATCGCGTCCTGCATTATTTTTAGGGAAAGCTATAAAATCACGAATGGATTCGGAGCCCCCAAAGACAGAGCACCAACGATCGAAACCAAAAGCAATACCCCCGTGTGGTGGAGCCCCATATTTAAAGGCATCTAAAAGGAATCCGAATTTCTCCTCAGCTTCTTCGTTGGAAATACCTAAGGCATTAAACATCTTTCTTTGCAATCCGGCCTCAAAAATACGGATTGAACCACCACCGATTTCAACCCCATTGATTACAAAATCGTAGGCATTGGCTCTCATCTTTCCGGGATCCGACTCAAAAAGTTTAATATCTTCGGCTTTAGGTGAAGTAAAAGGATGGTGCATAGCGAAGTAACGTTGTTCTTCTTCATCCCATTCCAGTAATGGAAAATCAACCACCCAGCAGGGCACAAACGTATCTTTATCGCGCAAGCCTAATCTTTCGCCCATCTCCAGGCGTAGAGCATTTAAAGCATATAATGTATCCATTTTATTTCCGGCAAGAACGAACAGTAAATCGCCGGGCTGCGCATTTAATTGTTCAGCCCAGGATTTTAAGTCTTCCTGCCCATAAAATTTATCCACGGATGATTTAAATGTCCCGTCGGGATTGCATTTAACATATACCAATCCTTTTGCTCCCACTTGTGGCTTTTGGACAAAAGCAGTAAGCTCATCCAGTTGTTTTCGTGAATATTCGCCACAGCCTTTGGCTTTAATAGCACCAATATATTCAACACTATCAAAAACTTTAAATCCTTTTCCTTTAACTAATTCAGAAATTTCCGATATTTTCATGTCGAAACGTAAATCCGGCTTGTCAGTACCATAATACTTCATGGCATCGTCGTACGAAATACGTGGATAGGGATCGTTAAAGGTTATGCCCTTAATCTGGTAGAAAAGATGATTTGCCAGTCCTTCAAAAGTGTTTAAAACATCTTCCTGGTCTACAAAAGACATTTCACAATCAACCTGGGTAAATTCCGGCTGGCGATCGGCACGCAAATCTTCATCACGGAAGCATTTTACAATCTGAAAGTACCGGTCGAAACCTGATATCATTAACAGCTGTTTAAAGGTTTGTGGTGATTGAGGTAACGCGTAAAACTCTCCGGGATTCATCCTTGAGGGAACAATAAAGTCTCGGGCTCCTTCTGGTGTTGATTTAATAAGATAAGGAGTTTCAATCTCCATAAACTTAACACTGTCGAGATATCTTCTGATCTCTTGACCCATCCTGTGCCGTAGTTCAAGGTTTTCACGTACAGGTTTTCTTCGTAAGTCCAGGTAACGGTATTTCATCCTTAGCTCATCACCACCATCGGTTTCGTCTTCAATGGTAAATGGAGGGATCTCCGATTGATTTAATATATCTAGGTTTCTAACCTGTATTTCTATTTCGCCGGTAGGCATTTTAGGATTCTTACTGCTTCTTTCTAACACTTCCCCTGTAACCTTTATGACAAACTCCCGACCTAACGACCGTGCTTTATTCCTTAATTCATCGGTTGTTTGGTCATCAAAAACCAGTTGTGTTAAGCCATATCGGTCTCGCAAAGTAATAAAGGTCATCCCCCCTAAATTACGGATTGCCTGAATCCAACCACTTAAAGTAACCTCTTGTCCTACATTGTTTAATCTTAATTCACCACAAGTATGCGTCCTGTACATAGCTGAAAAAATTTTTCTGTTGTTAATGATTTTCAAAATGCGAAAATAGGGTTTTATTTTCTTTTTAAAAACTTCGTTTATATAAATGATTCATATTTAATGAAATATAGTTGTTAAGTTTTTTGTTATTAATCTTTTAAAACATAAATTAGTCTAAACTTATAAATATGAGTTATTTTTATACCCTAAATATTCTTTTCAAAGATGGATCTGTTTTCTGATGAATATTTCATGAAAGAAGCTTTAAAAGAAGCCCAAAAAGCGTTGGATAAGGATGAAGTCCCCATAGGGGCTGTAATTGTATCCAATAATCAGGTCATTGCCCGGGCGCATAATTTAACCGAAACACTGAATGATGTTACTGCACATGCAGAAATGCAGGCATTTACGGCTGCAGCAAATTATTTAGGAGGAAAATATTTAACCGATTGCACCTTATATGTAACGCTTGAGCCCTGTGTAATGTGTATTGGCGCTTCGGCATGGACCCAAATATCAAAAATTGTGTATGGAGCTTCCGATACAAAAAGAGGATATTCGATGTATAGTTCAGGGGTAATTCATCCCAAAACAAAAATTGTTCCCGGGATACTGCACGCTGAGTGTAGTGCACTATTAAAAACATTTTTTAAAACGAAAAGATAAATGGAAAAAAGTGATGTAAATCACCCTTTTGTAAAGCTAATATCACCAAACATAAATTGTTAATTTCATTTAATCGAACCTATTTTGTAAAAAAATTATTTTAAAAATTAGTTATCATGAAAAGATTATTGTTATCTGTATTTATTATTCTGTTTATTACTAAATTTAATTATGCTCAGGTACAGATGTCAAAGGCACAAGCCATGTTCTCCTATAATTTTACCAAGTTTTTTGATTGGCCTCAATCGGAAAAACAAGGTGATTTTGTGATGGGTGTTCTTGGAAGCAGAAGCCTGGCTTCAGAATTAGAAAAAGTAACTGCAGGAAAGAAGAATGTAACACAACCTATTGTTGTAAAATATTTCCGGAACATTAACGAAGTAGAAAAATGCCATGTGATTTTTGTTGATGCCCTAAAATCAGGAGATATTTCAGGAATACATTCAGAAACAGGACTAAATTGTTTAATTATTACGGACAGTAATACCGGAATAAATAAAGGAGCTGCCATTCAATTTGTGACGGAAGGGGATCGCTTAAAATATGATTTTAAAAGCGAAAACGCTTTAAAGCATGGTTTGAAGTTTCACTCCAAGGTAAAGGAGATGGCTCGAAATAACTACTAAACGGGCGATAAAGAAATGAAATTAACCATTGGAAGAAAATTAATTATTGGCTTTGGTGTAATTCTGTTAGCATTAGTTGTTAATGCAGTGGTGACCTTAAGTACCTCGTTGCAAAACAGTAGATTAAATAATCAGATTACAGAAATTTACAATCCTTCAAGCAATAATTTAACACAGCTGCGTAAGTTATTGGTTGACTCTAAAATGCTCATCAAAAACTGGGTATATATAGAAAAGCAGGATAATACGCCGGATAAGCTATTGCTGAAAGAGGTGCTGGAAAATAAACTACCCACTACATTAGATCAGCTTCAATCTCTTTCGGAACATTGGAATAAAGAAAACAAGGATTTGCTGGAAACCGTTGAATCCATAATTACCGACTCCATCGTTCCCTTACACCAAAACGTAATGGAACAGTTGAATACTTTCGAAAGCTACGACGATATAATGGTAATGTTTGAAGTGATGCCGCTGGTTGAAGAGCAGGGAGATATTATTGTAGAAACTGACCGGGCCATTGCTTTATTAGACCGGATTATTAATTATCAGTCTGACTTATCTAATCGAGCCATCGAAGAGATGCAGCAGTCATTTCAAAATTTTCCAATATTCATCATCATCACTACACTGGTTATCCTGGTAATATTTATTATTGTGTTGATTTATGTAAATCAATCGGTTACCAAACCCATAAAAAAGGGAGTTGAATTTGCTCAGGCCATTGAAAAAGGAGATTTAACCGCTACCGTTGAGATTAATCAAAAGGATGAAATTGGCGACCTGGCTCAATCATTAAGCAATATGGCTGCTAAACTAAACGAAATGGTTGCGTCATTGTCCGAATCGGCCAATCAGATTTCCGGGAAGAGTGAAGGCATTACACAAAAATCGCAGGAGCTTTCCAATGGTGCAAGTACACAAGCTTCATCATCGGAAGAACTGGCTTCATCGATGGAAGAGATGGTTGCTAATATCGAACAGAATACCGATAATTCAAAAGAAACAGAAAAAATCTCACAAAATGCAGTCAATATCAGTAAGGATGTTGGTTCTGCTGCAAATAACAGCATGTTAGCGATACAGTCGATAGCCGAAAAAATTGGCATTATCAATGATATTGCATTTCAAACCAATATTTTAGCATTAAATGCAGCGGTAGAAGCTGCCAGAGCAGGAGTACACGGTAAAGGTTTTGCCGTGGTTGCTGCCGAAGTGCGTAAACTGGCCGAGCGAAGTAAGTTATCTGCCCAGGAAATTGAAGAGTTATCCAAATCAAGTGTTGATACCACCGAAAAAGCTCAGAAGCTTGTAAATAATGTTATCCCTGAAATCGAACGCACCTCGAAGCTAATCCAGGAAATTGCAGCTTCCAGCATGGAGCAAAATTCAGGTGCAAACCAGGTTAATCAGGCTTTACAGTCGCTAAATCAGATTACTCAACAAAATGTCTCGTTATTTAACTCATTAAATGATGATGCGAATGATTTATCGTCTCAGGCCGATTTGCTTAATGGAATTATTGGTTTTTTCAAGATAAAAAAATAGTTTGGGTTAGGGGTTTTAGAATATAAAAAGGAGCAGCCATATAGCTGCTCCTTTTTATTATATTCCTTCTCACCTTAATGAACCCTGTAAGGTTTTAACTCGTCAAAAAAGATATCGTTATTAGGAACATCAAAGTCCATTCCCAGTATATTCAGGTTATTGTCGGTATTAAATTTAACGGTTCCAAAATCAAACCAGGCATGTTTTTCATCCCAGATAATTTCCCAAACATCATAATGCCAGTGTTTCAATATTGCTGAAAGGGGTTCTGAATGCTCAAATTCCATTCGCAGCTGATCATTTTCCAGCGAGATATAAATATTCCCATGGATATCGGAATAGTATGTTCCTGTATATTTTTCCGGTGAGAGTGAGGGCTCCGTATTTAGCACTCTTTTTTCTTTACGGCTGGATATCCGGGTGTCGGACTGTTTCCTCTTTTTCCCTTTTTCTAATAATTCAGCAGACCAGTCACGGGGAGTTAACCCTAAAAACAGTTCAAGAGCATAATTTGCAGCTGCTGTATAGGGTGTTTTCATGCCGTTGGTAAGCACCACCACGCCCAGGTTTTCGTCAGGGATTAAGCTAATACCTGTTATCATTCCGTCAATAGCTCCGGTATGTGCAACGCGCATGCGTCCGTGGAAATCACTTAACCCCCATCCCAGACCATATGCTCTGAAGTGGGTATTGAAATCATTGGATGAAAAGTGGTCAACCACAAAATTATTGTGGGGAGTCCACATCAGGTTGATATTTTTTTCGGTAAGCAGGGTATCTTCGCCAACAATGCCATGGTTGAGGTTAAAAATCATCCATTTCGAAAGATCCTCAACACTGGAGATAACACCTCCCAAAGCACCAACTTCTTCCCAGTTTACCCATGCTATGGGGATGTTCTTTTCCTCCTGGCGGGCATGGGGGGTTACATAATTTCCTTTTTCATCCAGCAATTCAGGGGAGGTAATGCTTCGGTTCATTCCCAGGGGTTTAAAAATCCGTTCTTTTACATTTTCGCTCCAGGGTTTGCCCGTTACCGCTTTAATAAGCTCGCCGGCAGCAATATACATGATGTTGGAATAGCCGTAACCGGCCCTGAAATCAAATGCCTGGGGGATATGTTTTGCTTTTCTTACAATCTCTTCGGCCGAAAAATCTGATTTGTACCATATAACATCACCACTAAAGGTGCCGAGCCCAATCCTGTGACTTAGCAGGTCCCTGATCGTTGCCTCATGACTAACCCACGGATCATAAACCTCAAAATACGGCAAATAATCCCTGACTTTATCATCCCAGTTTAACCTGCCCTCCTCTACAAGCATCGCAATAATGGCCGAGGTAAAAGCTTTGGAGTTGGATGCAATTCCGTATAATGTGTTTTTATCGGGTGTTGCTTTTTTGCCCTCTTCCAGTACACCGTAAGCTCCTGAAAATAGAAGCTCGCCGTCTTTAACCACTCCGACAGCCATACCGGGTACATCCCAGTCATTAACCATCTGTTCATAGTAACTGTCCAGTGCTTTAAAATTAACCGGGCTGTCGTTTTGCCCCGGCAGGTAAACGGAAAATAAAAAAGTCAGGGTAATAAGAAAAATAGTTCGTTTCATAGTTTTTGTGATAAAATGATTAAACGTTCTTTGTAAACAAAAATAGCAAAAAATGTGGTTTTTGGTTAGGGGGTAGCATGAAAAAGAGGCTGCCTTATTTTTGACAGCCTCTTGATAAACAAATGAAAAGTATCATTTACTTGAGCATCACTTTTGCTTTCATGTGTTCAGCATTGGCTTCAATATCAATGATATATACCCCTGTAGTATGCCCGCTCAGGTCAATATCAATGCTTCCTTGCTGGTTGTTGTTTATTTCCTTGATCAACTTGCCGTTGATGTCGTATACTTTAACCATCGAACCCTCAGAAATTTTAGCTGATTGTACCGTGAATAATCCATTGGAAGGATTAGGAAATATCTCCAGCGACTCATCTTCATCTTCCAGTTCAAAAACAGGAGTTGTATCATCATCAGAGGAAACAGGTATCGGTGTTTTCCATAACCCGCGGCCGTAAGTGGCAGCATACATCGTGCTGTTCGACATATTTTCAAGATCATAGTATATTTCCAGTTCATTGACAATAACCGAAGGGAGGTTTTGATTGAACGAAACCCAATCATCACTTCCCTGCTTGATGAATGCTCCAAAATCAGTACCTACAAACAACTGACCGTCAGACGATAATTTATTTTGTACCACGCAATTAGCTGGTACAGAAGGTAATCCGGCAGAGATATCTGTCCATGTGGTTCCTCCATCGGTTGATTCCATAATTCTCAAAACAGTATCATATCCGCCGAAAGTTATCCATACTTTATCCGGATTTTCATGATCCACAGTAATGTAAGTAATTTGTTTTGCTTCTGCAGGAATGTTCGCATTGATATCATCCCAGGTTTGTCCTCCGTCGGTTGTTTTATACAGGTAATACAAATCTGACATATAAATAACATCTGAGTTGGATGGAGCAACAGCAACAGACCGTATTTTATCGGTCAGCTCCAGATTTGAAATTTCGGTCCATGAATCTCCCCGGTCTTCACTTTTCCATAGCTCTTCATATCCGACAAAAATTGTTTCATTATTATTGGGGTCCAGCACATAAGGAGTTACCCATGCACCATTAGGCCCTCCGGGAATATTGGCACTAATATCCGTTGAAGTATCCCAGGTATTGGTTGTCCGGTCAATCTGCCCGTTCACATAAGTACCGTATTGTACCGTTTCATCGGTATAATCAATGATACATTCCATACCATCACCCCCTTTTACGTCGAACCAACTGCCATTAAAGATTAACTTGGAACCATTATCCTGCAAGCCGGTCATCACGACATCTGCATTTTGCTGGCTGGGGCCGATACGGTAAATCTGGCTGATAATCATTCCGTTGGTAAGGTCTTCCCAGGTAGATCCACCATCGGTAGTTTTATAAATACCTCCATCGTTGCCTTCAAAGAAAACCGTGTCGTTCTGATATTCCATATAGTGTTTATCGGCATGAACCGCTTGAACACCATCACCCCACCAGTGGCTCGAAAGGGTCCAGTTTACTCCTCCGTCGGTTGATTTCCAGGTATTGATACCTCCGACCCACAGTGTGTTTTCATCGGATGGCGAAGCTGAAAGGGTTATGTCATACCATCCCTGGCCTCCTGAATCGGAGCCGTCAGATTCATAGCCCAGTAAATTGTTTCCGGCGAGCGATCCATCTAATGTTTTTGTAAAGTTTTCCCCGTTGTCGGTCGACTGGTAAACACCTTCGGTGGCACTGGATGTGTTGCATGCAATAGCATACAAATAATTTGCGTTGGCCTGCGATACCGCAAGTTCTACCCGGTAAGCATCTGCAGGAAAACTATACGTGGATGTCCAGGTAGCCCCTCCGTCTTCTGTTTTATAAATTTCAGGGCTCTCTTGATAGTTTAGAGTAGCAGCATATATTACCGTTGAGGATCCCGGCATAAATTCCATATCAAAAAAGAGGCCTTCCTGTACCATGTCCCAGTTTACCCCTCCGTCGGTAGTTCTGAAGATACCCCCATTGGTGGAAGCAAGCATAATATTTTCATCAGCCGGATCGGCAAGGAACCTTGTAATCCGGTACCTCGAGCTTACATCAAAGGTTAAACCGGTAGATTGCCAGTTTAGGCCTCCATCGGTTGACTTAAGGACTCCAACAGAATAATTGTCTCCGGCATCCCTGTCGCCTGTAGCAATAAAAAGGGTGTTGGAAGTCTCATAATCATCGGCTACAATAATTCCGCTTACTCCGATTACTGGCAATTCTTCGGTAAGGCTTGTCCAGCTTTCTCCATCATCGGTGGTTTTCCACAGTCCTCCTGACGGTGCACCAATCCAGTAGGTGTTGGCATCAGACGGGTGAAAGGCGATAACATTGATTCTTCCCAGTCCGGCATAACCTCCGGTAGAGCTGTTGGGACCCATGTTTTGCCAGTTGGCCAGATCTGATTTAGCACCTTTTTGCTGATTGAAACTGTTGAGCAGATCTATGGTGTTCACTTCAGGAAATTTGCCGGTTTTAGCATCTACTCTCGTTTCCCAGAACCATTCCCATCGCTTGAATTGTTTCCATCCTCCTGCTTTTATCTGCTCTCCATCTTGGGTATAATATCCATTTTTTATATCGTAGGGTTTCCAGTATTCCTGAAACGATTGTTGTACCTCATGCAGGGTGTAGCCCTCTTTCGAATCTTTTTTCTCCGCAGATATAATATCCACCCATGGTTGCGCATTTAATGCTGTTGAAAGCAATAAAAAGGATAAAATGTAGAATGTTTTTTTCATAATCTTAATTTAGTTTGAATTCGTAATATGTTTTCGTTTGCTTTTTTTTCTGTTGCCCATATTGAATAAGCATCCTGTAATTCCCCTGGCTCGCCTTTCTCTCCTTCGTTTCCGGGATAACCTGATGATCAACATCAACACACCAGGATTCTTTCTTGTTCCATTTTAACCGAACAAAATCATTGGTTTGCAGCGATACAAATTCTCTGGGCGGCGGACAGGAGGCTCCACATGGACAATACAATATCCTGACTTTTTCCCAATTGCCCCCTTCCTGTTTTTGAATGGTTAGCTGATCCGGACGGGAAAGATAAACCGGATAGTCGTTGGTGTTTTTTAGCTGAAAAATAATTTCCGCATCGGTTTCCTCCGTGGTTACCTCCATACCATGCTCATCAATATAAGGTTCGTTGTCCTGCAGTTTACCGGTGGTATTGCACGAGAACAGCAGGATGGAGAGTATCAGGGTGATTCTGTAGATCATCATTTTTTGGTAAAAGTAAGCTTCAAATATAAAGATATATATTTAATTATCGACGAATTGGTTACAACAAATACGAATTTTTTTTATCTTTTATCGATAAATTTTAACCCGGTGATTGGATAGCTGCCCGAAAACAATGGTTGTTGACTATGAGTCATTTGTTGTGCATAAAGGTAAGATGGATGCCCTGTCTGTAATGATAAAAAGCGACAGGTACGGTTTGAATAATTTTTTATAAATTTAGGGATGCTAAGGGTAAACAATGGGTTGTCCCTCGTTTTAGTTTTCCCGGGTTTAAATCAAAATCAAAATATAAGGCGTTTATGTATAACAGTTATCATTGGAAAAAAAGAATTTTCTCAGACACGTACCGGGTTTATTCCCTGAATCAGCAAACAGGCGAATTGAGAAACCGGACCTTCTCCGCATCTGCCGATGGAGAAATCAATGGAAAAAGGTATACCTTCAGAACCAAAGGATTTTTTAAGCAGCAAACCGAAATCATTGACCACTCGGATCATTCCGTGGTAGGTAAAATAACCTTTAACAGCTGGATGACCAAAGCATATATAACCATCAACGGCAGGGAGTATACCTGGAAATATCAAAATGTATGGAACACCCGGTGGAGTATTTCCGGAAACGGTGTCGGGCACATTACCTATAAAGGAACATCAACCGGCGGACAAATTGAGACCTCCACGGATGACGATCTGCTCCTGTTAACCGGTTTGTACGTAACCAACTATTACCGGCAAACCACCTTGCTTGTGCTGGTTGCTGTGTTTGTGCCCATTATTGCGGCTTCGGGGTAGCTTTCAGCATGAAGCAATGACACTTGTAATTATTTTTATACCCTGCAATCCTATAGAGGGTGTCCAAAAAGTCAAAAATCATCGTCATTCCGAGGAGAAACGACGAAGGAATCTATTGATTATCAATTCAGAAAGATTCCTTCACTTCGTTCCGAATGACGTTTCCAAACCTTTTTGGACACCCTCTAATAAAACAAAAAAGGCTTTTATTGTACGGGTGAACCCGTTCGTTAGCTAGAAACAAGAAGGAATCTTACAACTGACGGGTTAACCCGTCAGTTAACAAAACCAAAATATTTGCTATATTTGATATAATTAATAAGTTGGCAATAATCTACAGGCAAAATCATTAAAAAATTAATGAATGGAAAAAATTGGGATATTAATCCTTGGCAGTTGCAATTTTTTTAATAATAAATTTTCTTTTTTATAAAACGCTCAATGTTTATTACAAAAAAGAATTTGGTAAAAAGATTTGGAAATTAGGGGGGCGAGAGTTTATTTCTGGCAAGCTTCAATATTTGTTGGTACAACAGGTGCGGTTTTAATCATGTATCTTTTAAAATGGTCAATTGTTTTAACTTTTTAGAAGACTGCAAAAAAGAACTCCCTTCCAGAATAAATATTTTTTATTTTTCGTAGTTAATAAACCTACCCACCTAATAAGGCTGTTCTTTTTGCGCCCTCGCTTAACAGAGAAATTTTATTCAAACGAAAAAAAATTAGTTTTCTTTAACTACAAATTGTTGATTAAAGTTTGTAAATTTAGGTGTTGGGAATTAAAAATATGTGCTTATAAAAATAAGTTAGGGCCCATATTTGAACAGCAAGCAACCTTTTTGATGGAATTATAATCTAATATGAAAAGAACTGAAATTTTATAGTCATGAAAAAACAAATAATTTATCTGATAGTTTTCGTTTTTATTGTTTTATTCAGTTGCACAAAAGATGAAGTTTTTATTCCTCAATCAGAAAATAATGCTTTATTAAAATGTAAAACAAAATACTATTCTCTATTACCGAATACAACTCCTTTAATTAATGAATATCAATATGACAGCAATGACAATTTGATAAAAGAATTAAACTTTGAGCGTGATGACAGACACCTATCACGATATTTTACATATGAATACAACGATAAGAATCAACTTGTTTTACATCGGTTGTAATCGGTTCAAATTCAAGTGGAGTTTTAGTAGTATTTTGACAATTTATGTTATCTTTAATTTTCTTAACGGGTGATAGTGGAACAGGGCGGAAATCCCCACAAAAACTTAACCGAAGACCGTTGTGGGCAATTTAAAAGCAACTTTATTTACAATATGAACATCTTGATAGTAACTAAATCTAATGATTATGTTAAAAAGATATCATCTAAGTCATAAATGCATAACGATGAAAACAGATTTTTTTAGTTTTAAAGGATTCAATAAAATGTTGTTGTTAGCTATCATATTAATAATGTCTCTACCTGGATGTCAGAAAGATGATATTAACACGAAAATTGTTGAAAAAGGAAATTACACAGGCACCTTTGAAAGTGGTTATAATTTAAGTTTAGTCCAAGATTCTGTTTTTTTGAATATTTCTTCTGGCTATTATTATTGTTCTACAAATCTACCCTATAATTATGGAGCTGGGAAAATAGAAATCTCTGCAACGACATTAAATTTTATTGATACACTATTTTTTCCTGTCCCCGCTTTATATATTACTGGATTTGCTTTAAGCGGAGAATATAAATATCAATATGATGGAATAAATTTAATTCTTGAGAAATTAGATGATAACGAGGATTTGACCTATAAACTGAAAAAAGTAAACTAAAACTGCCTACAACATTTTTTCAAATTCAACGGGGGTTTTACTCCCTTTGGTTATGATTCCGATAGCACCTAAAATCCGCATGTCGTATTTTTAAAAGTATATTTTATGTAAACTATATATTTAGGGAACCAATTAATGGTGCTTTTTTAGGGAAAATAATATCTATTATTTTTAATTTATAGTATTTTGAAAATATGATTGATCTTTTTCACTTTTTTGGCTTCTTGCCTGCTGGCAAGCAGGGACCCAAAAAAGTTACAAAACCTGCCTGCCATGCCATCCGGCAGGTAAACCAGCCACGGCTGGTAAACCGGCAGGCAGGAAAGTCAAGACAAAACGATGGTTATTCGCCATTCTGGCTCATGAGGGCTTTGCCGTTCTCCGCTCTCAGCAATAAGTCAATAATTCCAGACAAAGTAAGTAAACTCCTTTGTCGGAATTCTATGACTTATTCCATTCATACCACACATGGCTCGTCTCTTACGCTAAAGCTTCAGCGACAGCGTGCCGTTTTATTCGCTATCGCTCATGAAGATAGACGTTGTCAGGCCTACGCTCAACATTCAACACCGAAAAAACTGGAATAACAATTTATAACAGGTGCGATGGAAAATCCGAAATGAGAGCCGAATTGCCTGCCTGTTCGGCAGAAAGATTGATAATCGCCATGTGACCATGATTCATTATTAAAGAAATTGTACCCTAAATTTTTTTTGAAATAGATACTATCGTTGAAAAAAGATAGATTATCAAAATTCCCCGCCTGCCGGACGGGCAGGGTTCATTTCGGTTGATTTTGGTTCTTTTATCAAGAAAAGAACAAAAAGCATAACTTAATACACTTTAATTTAATTATAAACAATAAATAGTTGTAATCCATTAAAACCTAGAGGCTTTAAAAGTTTTTTCAACAATAATCTACGGGTATAAGGAGCAGTCGGAACGCTTTGTTTTTCGCTTTCGCTCAGAAGATCGCTTTGCTAAGTTCGCAGTGTAAGCTTCACGCAAAAACCGGACAGTTTAAAATAACGGCCATAAAAAACAAGCAGAATTGTACCTGTCTGCCAACAGGCAGGAATTCCGCTTAGCAGAGATATAAGATAGATTAAAAAAGAGAATATACTTCCAAACTTTTATTACCTTAGCCTGACGTATTCATAAATATTATATTTTCCAATATTTATGAATAGTGCAGGCTAACCCTGACTATGGAAAATTAACGTTTTAACTAAAGTAAACCGTTGATTTTTTATACGTCAGCTACATCAGTCATGAAATTCATGAATGATACAGGTTAGTTAATTAATTAGGTATTTTTATTTTATCAATCCCATTGAGGAATAAGATACGGACAAAATAGTTCTATAAAATAAATTAGCGTCAGGCTTGCCTCTGGAATTTCTAAAAAAAGTAAGAATTTAATTGATATATACGTACTTATTTTGTATTTTTGTACGTAAATAAATTGCATATGGATACTAAATTGACATTGAAATTAGATAAGCATATTATTGAGAGTGCAAAAAAGTATGCTAAAGACAAAAAGATTAGTCTTTCAAAATTGGTTGAATCTTATCTTAAATCAATCACAAAAGAAAGTGAAGAGAAAGTTGATATTACACCTTTTGTTGAAAGTTTATCCGGAGTGATACATCTTTCAGACAGTGATTATAAAAAAGACTATTCTGACTATTTAAATGAAAAATATAAATGAAAAAGCTACTTGTTGACACTAATATCATAATTGACTTATTAGCCAAGAGAGAAGAATTTTATGAGCCTGCAGCGCAGCTTTTTTCGCTTGCTGACCAGAATAAAGTTAAATTGTATGTTTGTTCACTTTCTTTTGCGAATGCACACTACATTCTAAGCAGACATTTACCTGAAAGTAAAGTAAGAGAAATTTTACGCAAACTGAAAGTGTTGGTAAATGTGATAAGTTTAGATTCAAAAGTTATAGACTTAGCATTAAATTCAGATTTTAAAGACTTTGAGGATGCAATTCAGTATTATGCAGCAATGGAATCTAACATTAATATTATCATCACAAGGAATTTGAAAGACTTCAAGAAATCAGATATTCCAGTAATGACTGGACTGCAATTTATAAAGATGAATGATCGGCAAGCCAAACGCTAACACATGTTCAGGTTCAGTGCCGGGTTTACTCCCTTTGGTCGCGAGAACGCTGCGCTTAGTTGGTGGTTCGCTGACTACCTGCCTGCCGGCAGGCAGGAGTATTATCTTCGGTTAGGTTTTTAACGGTGGACTGACAAGTAGGGCGGGGGAACTATTCTCATGACCCCTAAGGGGAATAAAACCACACGCTTCAAATGCCGGGACCGTTATAAATAAGACGCTTTTTTCAGAAAAGGTAAACTGCTACTCATTTTTTCAGGGTCTTAAAATCAAGTATCTTAATTAACAGTCTGACACTTTTTGCAGGTAGTTTAAGTTCGTTACGTTCTGACTATTCTAGTATTTATTTTTATTCTTAGCAGTTTGATAGGTATTTTATTAGGATTGGTTTGGTAAGTAAGACAGAAAAACATTTTTTCCCGACGCGCTTTTGCTTTGACAAGCAACTTGGAATTTCTACACGCTTTAAGCACATCCCGAAAAATCGGGAAGAGCTTAAGTTTTTCTATTCAATTATTGTTATAAGATATTGATAATTAGTATTCTTTTCTCATTATAGACTTGTCATGTTTAATTTTTTTGTAACTTGTTTAACCAGAAAAATAAAATATTTGAAATTGATCAAAAAATATGAGATTATGAAAAAAGTACTATTATCACTTATCGGAATGATCGCATGCATCTCACTTTTTGCCCAAACACCAAATCAATTTAAATACCAGGCAGTATTGCGAAATGCAGACGGAACCATAATGGCAGAAGAAAATGTGGACATTATTATTTCAATATTGAAAAGTGACCTTACTACAAGTGTTTTTAATGAAACACATAGCATCACAACCACTTCTCAAGGATTAGTAAACTTAAGCATAGGTTCGATAGAAGATTTGAGCACAGTAGATTTTAGTGCTGATACTTATTTTGTAGAAATAAACGTAAACGGCACAGTAATGGGAACAAGCCAGTTGTTGAGTGTACCTTATGCATTATACGCTAAAACAGCTGATAGTATTTCAGATGGTATTACTGAAACCGACCCTGTATTCGGTGCATGGGATAAGGATTATGCAGACCTTATAAATGCCCCAACAACAATTACCACAGCACAAGCAAATGCAATTACAGAAAATACAGCTAAAGACACTTACCCCGCAGCCGATGAAACAAAGCTTGCAGGTATTGAAGAGGGTGCAGAAGTAAATGTGCAAGCCGACTGGAACCAGGCAACAACAACTGCCGATGATTATATCAAAAACAAACCAACCATTCCAGCAGAGGCCGATGGCTCAGAAACCAAAGTAACCGAAGGAACCAACGTAACAGTAACAGGTAGCGGAACAACAGCAAGCCCCTATGTAGTGAATGCAACTGGAGGAGCATCCCTTGCAATTGGCGACAGCTATCAAGGAGGCATTATATTCTGGTTAGATGCTACCGGACAGCATGGTTTAATTGCAGCCACAGCCGACCAAAGTACAGGCATACAATGGTATAATGGAACTTTTAGACATACTGGCACAACTGGCGATGGATTGTATGCAGGAGCAATGAATACTGCAATGATAATAGCTACACAAATGGCAGATAACCAAACAGGAAATTTTGCCGCAAAAGTTTGTGCCAATTATTCAGTTACTGAAAGTGGTGTTACTTACGGCGACTGGTACTTGCCTTCAAAATATGAGCTGAATTTATTACATGCTCAAAAAGCTGCGGTTGGCGGTTTTGCTAGTGCCTACTATTGGAGTTCTAACGAGATCAATAGCCTCAACGGTGACGGCAACGCTTGGGGACAGAGCTTCGACACTGGCAGCCAGAACTACGGCAGTAAGAGCAACACACTCTATGTGCGTGCTGTTCGGGCTTTTTAACCATTTATCTATTTAACTATTTAACCGTGAAGCGGTCGATTTTTTTTAATTATATGGCACTCTATTACGAACGACGAAGTCCTCAGCGAAGCTATTTACAGGTTTTTAAGGATATTTACACCCTTGTGCAGAAAGTGTTTTTAAACACACAGGATTTTCCTCGTGAGTATTCACCCCGTTAAATAAGGCGAAGCCTTCCACGAAGTGGATCTCACGGGGTAAATATACACTTGGACAAGATATGAAGCGTGATGCCATCCAGCTTGTGAGGAGTATATATAGAGCCAATAAAGCAACAGATAAAACCAACGAAACGCCAACACGGCATATAAAATATTTGTCAATCAGTGAGTTATAGAAGCTTTCTGCTCGTATCAAAAGTTGGTATAACTTGACAGAAAAGTGCTTCGAAATGCCAAACGTTTCATATATCCACCGTTGGCAACAAGAGGGTAAAACATAGTTTACAAACTTAAAAATGATTAAATATAAATTAAAAACTTAGAAAAAAATGAAAAGAAAAATTACAATTTTGGTTCTGCTCGCTGTATTTGGCTTGAGTGGATTAATTCATGCACAAATCCCAACTGATAGTTTAGTGGGATACTGGCCCTTTAATAATAATGCTCTCGATGAAAGCGGCAATGGAAACGATGGGGTAAATACAGGTGCGGAAATAGTTTCCGATAGATTTGGAAATGACAGTAGCGCATATTATTTTAATGGCACCGATAATATTACTGTTGGTCCGAATAATTTTCCTGATAACCTGAATCAGCAATATACATTTTCTGTTTGGTGTAACCCAGACAGTAGTGTTTGGACTGGAGGTTGGAGAACTATACTGTTTTTAGGTCAAAATTCATATAATATAGGAACAAGTATAGAATATCTGCATCCAGCTGTAGGCCAATATCGTATTGCACATGGAACTTATGCAAATATGTTAGATAGTACAAAAAACGGTGAAATTTTTAATAAATGGAATCATATTGTTGCCACTTATGATGGCTCTACACGAAAAATATATCTTAATGGAGAATTATTTGGTTATGACTCATATTCTTCGCTAAATATTTCTGACATGACCCTTCATATTGGGAGAAGAGAAGATTCTTTTCTTGGTTCTTTGGATGATATTCGTATATATAACAAATGTTTAAATGAAACAGAAATAACAGCACTGTTTAACGAAACATTTTGTTATGATACTATAATCAACGATACAACCACTCATTATGTTTCAAATATTGAGTTTCAGTCAGAATCCCCTCAAACTTATTTGCAATCAATTGACAGTTTGACAACTGCTAATGGTAGTTGCGATAGTATTATTTATCATTATAATAATTATGTGTTTGATGCAACCCATTACACAGACACCATAGAGATTTTTGACACAACATATGTTACTGTTTATGATAGTATATCTGTAACAGATACATTAATAATTGATGTGGTTTTAACTGGAATAACACCACCTAATAATGTAACCACAATAAAAGTTTATCCAAACCCTGCAAGTGATTATATTATTATAAACACAGAAAATTACAGTCAAATGGTTGATTACAACCTGCAAATTTTAAACACTCTCGGACAAACTGTATTTGAGAACTTAATAAACCAAGCAGAGTTTCAAATAAATGTAAACGACTTTGGCGAATATGGAATATATTTTATCAAAATATTCGATGACCAAGGTACTTTACTTGACACAAGAAAATTGATATTGCAATAAACGAGAAATAATATAAAGGCACACAGTTTCAGAAATGGAAATGTGTGCTTTTTTCTTAACTAAATCTTTTTAGTGTAGATTGTGTTTTGTTGTTAAAATATTTGTTATGAGATAAATAGGAAAGAAAGCCCAGTTGCTAATACGGCTTCAAAATCAAGCGGGGCGTAGGTTTGCGGGTTTGACTAAAAAATGCTATCTTTAAACTTTGCTACGGGTGAAAGGGAGCACGATAGCTATACAGGAACGGCGGCGGAAAACCGCGCTAAACCTAACACGGGAATGTTATTAATATTAAACCTCAAAAAATCCGAATATTTCATTTTTTCTTAAATCGTCTATAAATAAAATCAACTTTTATTACTTTAGTTAATTAATTAGGTAATTTTACTTTATCAATTCCATTGAGGAATAAGATACGGACAAAATAGCTCTATAAAATAAGTTGTGCTTAATACAAGAAGACACCCTGCGAAATGAAAAATAACATGATAATAGAAGACTTAGGATATAATGACACTTTCGAAAAACTAAGAAAAGAAAATAATCTTGAGGATTTTGAAATTGGACGAATAATAGCCGAACACAAGGAAAGATATATTGTAAAAAACGAAAAGGGAGAATTTGAAGCTGAGATTACAGGAAATCTTAGATTCACTGCTAAAAGTCGTGAAGACTTTCCTGCTGTTGGAGATTGGGTTACGTTATTAAATTGTGATACTGATTTTGTAATCATTCATAGCGTTATTCCCCGAATATCAATTCTTTCAAGACAAGCAGTTGGAAAGATTGGTGAATGCCAAGTAATTGCAACAAATATTGATTTTGCACTTTTGGTTCAAGCAGTCGATAGAGATTTTAATATTAACCGCCTTGAACGATATTTGACTATTTGTTATTCTTCAAAAGTAAGTCCAATTATTGTTCTCACTAAAATAGACTTGATTGAACCTCATAACCTCAATGAAATAGTTGAAAATATTAAGCAACGGATAAAGAATATTCCAATTTGTGTTATCAGCAATGAAACAAAAGACGGTTATAGCTCCATCACAGGATTAATAGAAAAAGGAAAGACATATTGCTTACTTGGCTCTTCAGGTGTAGGTAAATCAACATTGATGAACAACCTTACAGGCAAGAACATAATGAAAACAAATACAATAAGTAAAAGCACAAATAAAGGCAGGCATATAACCAGTCACCGAGAATTAACTGTTTTAGAAAGTGGAGGAATACTTATTGATAATCCAGGCATGAGAGAAATTGGAATAATTGATTCCGCAGATGGATTGGAAAACACATTTGATAAAATTTATAGTTTTTCAAAAAAATGTAAATTCACGGATTGCACTCACACCAATGAGATTGGTTGTGCTGTAATTGAAGCAGTCGAACTGGGCGAGATTGATAGAAAATCTTATGAGAATTTTTTGAAAATTGAAAGAGAGAAAGACCATTTTGACCTTACTGTTGCAGAAAAAAGGAATAAAGAAAAATCATTCGGAAAAATGGTAAAGAACTTTAAAAATGACATGCAGAAAATAAGTACTAAGCACAACA
>DATFIZ010000158.1:0-25570 GCA_035269575.1 Bacteroidales bacterium
GGGCTTTTAGACCAGGAACCTCAGTTAGATGAAAGCAAAACCGTTAGAGAAGTTGTTATGGAAGGAGTGCAGGAAGTTGCTGATGTATTAAATAAATATGAGGAGGTAAACAAGAAATTTGAATTGCCGGAGGTTTATGAGGATCCCGACACCATGGATAAGTTAATGGTTGAGCAGGCTGCATTACAAGAGAAAATTGAGCAAATGGATGCATGGAATATTGACACGAAGCTAAACCGCGCGATGGATGCTCTGCAATGTCCTCCGGATGAGCAACCGGTAAGTGAACTTTCAGGAGGAGAACGTCGTCGTGTTGCTTTATGTCGTCTACTTCTTCAGGAACCGGATGTTTTATTGCTCGATGAGCCTACGAACCACCTCGATGCAGAAAGTATGCACTGGCTCGAGCAGCATTTGCAACAATATAAAGGAACCGTTATTTGTATCACACACGACCGGTATTTTCTAGATAATGCAGCCGGATGGATTTTGGAGCTGGATCGTGGCGAAGGAATTCCCTGGAAAGGAAATTATACATCATGGTTGGAACAAAAATCCAAACGACTGGAAATGGAAGAAAAAACCGTTTCTAAACGAAGAAAAACCCTTGAGCGTGAGTTAGAATGGGTGCGTATGGCGCCTAAAGCCCGCCATGCCAAATCGAAAGCCCGTTTGTCGGCTTATGATAAAATGCTTAATCAAGATGTAAAACAAAAAGAAGAGCAGTTAGAAATTTATATTCCCAACGGGCCTCGTTTAGGAGATAAAGTAATTGAGATGGATGGGGTAACTAAAGGATATGGTGATCGTTTATTAATCAATGATTTGAGTTTTAACTTGCCCCCAGCCGGAATAATTGGTGTGATTGGGCCAAATGGAGCAGGAAAAACCACACTATTCAGGATGATAATGGGACAGGAAACACCTGATGCAGGAAATATTGAAATTGGCGAATCCGTAAAAATTAGTTATGTAGACCAGACACATGAAGCGATTGATCCAGAGAAAACAGTTTACGAAGTAATTTCTGACGGGTTGGAAAATATGAAGTTAGGAAATCGAACCGTTAATTCTCGCGCTTATGTTGCACGGTTTAACTTTACCGGAGCCGACCAGGAGAAAAAATGTGGCGTACTATCAGGAGGTGAACGTAACCGCTTGCATCTGGCTCTGGCCCTAAAAGCAGAAGGGAATGTTCTTTTATTGGATGAACCTACCAACGATATTGATGTGAATACATTACGAGCCTTAGAAGAAGGCCTTGAAAATTTTGCCGGATGTGCTGTGGTAATTAGTCACGACCGGTGGTTTTTAGACCGTATTGCAACACATATACTGGCTTATGAAGGAGAAGGGCATGTACATTTTTTTGAAGGTTCATTTTCCGAATACGAGGAAAACAGAAGAAAACGTTTAGGTACGGATGCTCCGAAACGGTTTAAGTATAAAAAACTCACGAAATAACAAAAGTTTTCCTGGTGTAATCTTATGCGGTGGATGGAAGTCACTGGTTATAGTAAATAATTAAATGGCTTAAAAAACTTAATTTATTAAATAATTTTGTATTTCTGTTTTAATATTAGAGGTTTCATTATCTGAAAGATTAAATACTTTATAATTTTTAATCTCCCATTTTTTTACAAACTGTTCTATATAGCGGTCTCGTATAACCAGTAAAAGATGATTTTGCGCATTTTTAATCAGCTCATCGATCCCTGAAGCCCAACCATTATTATCCAGTTCAAGTTTTCCAACTTCATCTATAATTACGATTTGAGTATTTGTGTCAATAGAACTTTTTAAAGTTTTTATTCCTTTTTGTAAGCCTTGCAGGTGTATATTAAAACGTCCAATCTTTATCCTGTTATCCAAGGAGCTTTGACGTAAAAAAACTTCCCTTTCGTTGGTATTAATATCAATGATATCATATCCTACGGTTGTTTTGTCTTGCATAACCCTGGGTGAATAAATTCCACCTACCGTAATCCCTTTTGATTGAAAATTTTTAACGATATTTTGAATAAATGTTGTTTTACCCTGTCCAATGCTTCCGGTAAGAATAAATACTTTCTGAGTAAAATTCATTTGCTCTTTAATTTCGGTTAACCTCCATTCTGCTTGTGCTACTATTTGATGAAGTATAGTTACGGGTTTTTTAACTATCATTTTTACATCAGGCATCGTGGAAATTGTAGCAGGTAGGCTGCTAAATGCCAGTTCCAGGGCTATCGGTAACTGTTTAAAGGATGATTTTAAGAATAAGTTTCGAATGTTGGGATTATATAATTCGGTTCCTAATACCGAAAATCCTATAATGATGATAACCGCCCTGAAATTCATTTGTAATCCGATTAATAATCCGCTATCTAAACGCATAGATTGAATCTTGGTAAATACAAAAGCTGCTGCCATGGTAATAACGAAAAAGTAAATCCAGAATTTTGATTGGGTTAGTTTGCGCAATGCTCGTTTATATCTGACTAACCATAGGGTTACAATAGTAATGGTGGAGATGCTCCAAAAAGGCCATGCAGTATAATTTAAGAGCAGAAGGCCGGTAGATATTAGAATTAAATTGATAATTAACCATACAATGGAGTAGTTAAAATCAGGTTTTTTAGTGTCCCATTTTGGGTTTGTTTGACTTAAATGTTGATATTCTTTTAAATTTTTACTCCTTGCTTTTATGGTTCGGCCGGTTTTTATACCAATTACAGCAGCTATTAAACCAAACAAACTATATAGTACTAAAAGAATGAATAGGGGAAACCATAGGGTGTCAAAAAATAGATTTAGTTGATTTTGTGCATACTTTACAAGGCTTTTATATATTTCAATAATGTTGTTGCCATAAAAAATAATATAGTTAATTATTTTTTGAAACAGGTTCCATGACATAGCAAACATAGCTCCCAGTGTATAACCAGCAAGGGTCCTTCCAAAAATCCGGGTAAAAGTTTCCAGAAGTAAACCCTGACTGAAAATTGCAATCATAGGACCGAAAATAACAGCACTGGGCGATAAGGTTTTCATGATGGCGCATATTAAACCTGCACGCCAGAAGAGTCCTCTTTCTTTCCAGGTATAACTAATTGAAATTAAAAGAATAATCCCGATAGCTGTTAAGATATTCCCACTAAAAGGTATTTTTAGATTATGTAAAAAGCTTCCTAAAACAATTTCAGAAGCAGCCCAGAAAGTACCAATAATTGAAGCTTTAAGCCATTTTTCATTTATGATGGTATGTGGATTCATTGATATTAAATTGGGCATCGAATAGGTGAAAAATACTTTATATGAAGTTAACTGAAAATGATTTGTATATCTGGTGATAAAGGAGAGTAAAAAAAGCTCCCGAAGGAGCTTTAAGTTAAACTTTTAATTTTTTTTCAATGGTTTCTATCTGATTCTTAAAGCGTTTGTCAGTATCCATTAGATTATTTACTGTTTTACAGGCATGAAGTACGGTAGCATGATCTTTTCCCCCAATTAAAGCGCCGATAGATGCTAATGACGATTTGGTTAGAGACTTGGAAAAGTACATGGCTATTTGCCTGGCTTGTACAATCTCTCTTTTTCTGGTTTTAGACTGTAATAAATCAGGTGAAAGATTAAAGTAATCACATACAACCTTTTGAATATAATCAACAGATATTTCTTTTTTAGAATTTTTAACCAGCCTGTCAATCATCATTTTGGCCAGCTCTAAGGTAATCTCTTTTCTGTTTAACGTAGACTGAGCTAAAAGAGAAATAAGCGCTCCCTCCAGTTCTCTTATGTTCGAAGTTATATGTGATGCAATATAGTCAATAACTTCATCAGGGATATTAATACCGTCTTTATATATTTTCTGTTTTAAAATAGCAATCCTTGTTTCATAATCAGGTGATTGCAAGTCAGCAGATAATCCCCATTTAAAGCGGGAAAGTAAGCGTTGTTCCATCCCCTGCATTTCAACCGGAGGCTTGTCTGAGGTCAGGATAAGCTGTTTGCCGGACTGATGTAAGTGATTGAAAATATGAAAGAAGATATCCTGGGTTTTTTCTTTTCCCGCAAATTCGTGTACATCATCAATAATAAGTAAATCAATCATTTGGTAAAAATGAAGAAAATCATTTTTATTATTGTTACGTACAGATTCTACAAACTGGGTTTGAAATTTATTGGCATTTACATATAAGACTGTTTTTTCAGGTAATTTTTCCTTTACTTTAATCCCAATGGCTTGCGACAGGTGTGTTTTACCTAATCCTGATTCACCATATAAAAAAAGTGGATTAAAAGCTGTTCCCCCTGGATTATCACCTACTGCATTACCGGCTGATCTGGCTAACCGATTGCATTCCCCTTCGACAAAATTAGTAAAGTTATTGTCGGGATTTAGCATCGGATCGACATGTAGTTTTTTGATGCCGGGGATAATAAATGGATTTTTAATTGATTTCTCTTCTGAGTTTAAAGGAACTGAAACGGGTTTGTTTTTAAGTTCTGTTTTGTTATTGGTTGGGAATTTTACGGTAAATGGTTTGTTGTTAGAATATAAGCTGTTTTCCATCACAACGCTATACTCTAATTTAGCGTTATTACCCAGCTCTTTGCGGAGAGTTTTCCTTAAAATGTCAATGTACTGTTCTTCTAAATATTCATAAAAGAAGGGACTTGGCACCTGAATGGTAAGAATATTATCATTTAATTTAAGAGGTACAATAGGTTCAAACCATGTTCTAAAACTGATAGAAGGTACATTATCTTTAATAATTTTTAAGCAATTGTCCCAAACCTCCTGATACTTTTTACTATCCATTTAGCGTTCTGTGATTTTAATAATTTCTACTTTCTCTTTAATTGCTCTAACAAAATTGTGAAAAAAATCATGAAAAAAAAATTTAAATTCTATTGTATTTTTCAAATAAATTATATTGAGTTTTGAATCAGTCTATTAAAATTTAAAAAAAAAATAAATATTTTTAATGTTCTGATTATTAGCTTTTTAAAACATTTATGTGTTAAGAAATTGTTAACTAAAGTTTTAATAGTATTACCTAAAGAATAATTTCTGAATTAATTTTTTAATTCGATTTTTTTCGAAAAAAAGAGAAATTTATATTCAGTCTAATCTAATAGAGGATTTTTTACTCCTTAATTTTTATTCTTTTTCCCGAACAATGAAAAATGTACGTAGCGATTTGGATTTTTATTCAAATCAATTACAAGGCTGTCTAAATCAGCGGCTAAGTTATTAAGATTAACATAAAGCGAGTCGTTGTTGATTAACATTCCAATCGTACCTTCGCCCTGATTAATTTTTGCAGATATTTCACTAAATTCTGCAAGGGTTTTGTTAGCATTTAACAGGGTAGATTTAATATTTGCCTGGTTTAGGGAATCACTTATGTTTGAAAAATTTTCGAGGATGGTCGTTATTTGTTCATTATTATTTTTAAGGTTGCCTGAAATAGATTCTACATTAGATAAAATATTTTTCAATCTTACTTTTTCTGAATCGACTAAGTTTTCCAGGTCATCACTAATATGATGAATATTATCTAATGATTTTTTGAGGTTATCTCTACGGGTATTGTCAAAAATAGCTATAACCGAATCCATAGACACAACCAGATTTTCAATTTTATTTTTTACGGGCAGTAACTCTTCGCTTAAGCTTGTCATTAAATTCTTTTCAAGTATCCCCGGAATAGTATCTCCTGAATGATAAAAATTATCTGTTTCTGCAAATAGTAGTTTTATTGCTTTTCCGGCAATTAGTGTTTCTGGATAAATGACAGCAGATGATTCGTGAGGTATTTTTACATTTTTACTTACGGAGAAACGAACCACAATTTTACGTCTGTCTTTTTCATGAAATTTTATGGATTCAACGACCCCAACTTTGTACCCGCTTAAATGAACAGGGCTTGCTTCTTCCAATCCATCAATGTGTTCATAAATGGCAAAATAGTGGTAATTGGATGATAATAAATTTTTACCTTTTAAAAAACTGAATCCCCAAATAAAAAATGCTAATATAATAACAACAGCTATTCCTATTTTTGTTTCTTTTCTTAATTTCATTATTGTAGATTTAGTTATTTCTAATTTTTAATGCTTTTTGTAAAGGTATAATATCTCCAGTACTATCTACTGCAATGACAAAAGCATCAGGATATTGGTCTTCGATACTGCTTTTCAGTTTATTAATTTCGTTATAGTCTGAAGATGAACCAACCGTATATTTATACATTCCATTATATTTTATTTCTTCAATATTTTCAATGGTTTTAAAAAACGGGTCATTTTTTTCGATTGGATTACGGGCTGATGCGATTTGAATTTTAAAAAATACAGGGTTATCTTCATCTTGATTTTTTTCAAGGAAATCAATTTTTGTTGAAAATTTACTTTTGGCTTCTATCGCATTTTTATAGTTTTTAAAAGCCCTGTAAACTGCCGAAGCTATATATTCCTGTCCTTGTTTTGACATAAGAAATTTTTCTTCTTGCGGATTGGTTAAAAAACCGGCTTCAATCAATACACTGGGCATGGTTGTTTGCCAAAGGACAAGAAAACCAGCTTGTTTTACTCCTCTGCTTTTTCTTAAGGCTCTGGTTTCAAATTCATTTTCAACAAATGCAGCATAATTTAAGCTTTGTTCTAAAAAAGTATTTTGAAGAAATGAAAAGATGATATACGATTCGGCAGAATGAGGATCAAATCCTTCATATTTTGATGTATAATCTTCCTCATAAAGAATGGCTGCATTTTCTTTTTTGGCTACTTCCAGATTTCCGTCGGTTTTGTGAATCCCCATAGCGTAAGTTTCTGTTCCATAAGCGCGGGTATTTTTGTTCCCATTAAGATGGAGGGAGATAAATAAATCAGCTTTATTTTTATTAGCTATTTCTGCACGTTCGTGTAAAGGGACAAAAACATCCGTTGTCCGGGTATAAATAACTTTCACATCAGGTAGATTTTCTTCGATATATGTTCCTAACTTTTGGCTAATAGCTAAGACAAGATCCTTTTCTTTGGCAATTTTTCCTGAAGCGCCGGCATCTCTTCCTCCATGCCCGGGATCGATTACTACTGTGTTGAGTGAATAATTATTGTCGTTTTGGCAATATATATTAGAAAATAATGATATGAAAAATAGCATTAAGAAAAATAGCTTATGGTATCTTTTTTGTTTAAAAAAAATAAATTTTAAATACCTCATCATATATAATGTATATAATATTTTAGTTAGTTTTGAAACTTCTTATTGAAAACTATAACTGAACAAAAATAGTATAATAAAATTGCATATAAAATTTAGATATTTTGTTTTTTATATAATTCTTTTGGTTTTTTTACCCGATTGCTTGTTCGCGCAAGAAGATACCGTAGGAATAAAACCCATTGATAATGATTCTGTTTTATTTAGCCGAGAAGAATTATTACCACCAGATACTCCTGCAAAGGATTCTGTACAAAAAACTGAAAGTAAGAATATTATTGAAACCAAGGTTATCTATAATGCTGTAGACTCAATTGTATTATCACGGGATCAGAAAAGAGTTTACCTATATAATATGGCTAAAATTGAATATGGAGACATAACCTTAGAAGCTGATTATATTGAATACGATCAGGAAAATAATGTTGTTTTTGCCCGAGGGGTTGAAGATAGTACCGGTACACTTGTCGGGAAACCTGTATTTAAAGAGAAAACGGATAAGTTTGAAGCAAAAACCATAAAATATAATTTCAATACCAAAAAGGGATATATTCAGGAAGTATTTACCGAAGAAGAACAGGGGTATTTGCATAGTGAAATAACCAAAAAACTGGATGACGACCAGTTTTTGATGAAAAAGGGGAAATACACCACTTGTGATAATCCAGAACACCCACACTTTTATTTGTCTATGTCAAAAGCGAAAGTTATTCCCGGAGATAAAATTATTTCAGGTTATTCTTATCTGGTTCTGGAAGATTTACCTTTATACTTTCTAGGCATCCCCTTTGGGTATTTTCCAAGCAAACAAGAACAGTCATCAGGAATAATTATTCCTTCGTATGGTGAAGATAATTCTCTGGGTTTCTTTTTGCGTGATGGAGGATATTATTTTGGAATAAGCGATAAAATGGATTTATCTGTTACCGGAGAACTATATTCTTTAGGAACCTGGGGAACAGATATTAATTATCGTTTTAAAAAGCGATACAAGTTTAATAGTAATTTTTCTGCCAGCTATAAAGAAACAGTAAAAAGTGAAAAGACTTTACCCGATTATTTTAAATCGAAAGATTTTAGCATACGTTGGAATCATACACAAGACCCTAAAGCAAATCCAACAAGCAGTTTTAATGCTAATGTTAATTTCAGTTCCAGCTCATATGATGAAATTCACAGTCGAAATATAGAAAATAGAAACAGAAATACAAAAAGTTCAAGCATTTCGTATTCAAAAAAATGGCCGGATTCCCCTTTTAGTCTTAATGCTAACTTCAGAGGCTCACAAAATAGTAATAATAACAGCGTTGATTTAACCTTACCGGTAATAACATTTAATATGAACCGGCAATATCCTTTTCGTAAAAAAAATGCTTCCGGAAAATCCAAATGGTATGAAGATATTGAAGTACAGTATTCCTCAAAGCTAGAAAACAGGGTTAGTACGCTAGATTCTTTGTTATTTACCGAAACAGAATTTTCTGATTTTGAAAATGGATTTCAACATAATATCCCGGTAAGTACCAATTTTAAATTGCTAAAGTATTTTAATTTATCACCTAAACTGGAATATACCGGAATCCTCTATCCAAATTATATTGATCGTTCCTGGGATCCAAATTATTATAATGAAGAGAATGATACCTATGGTAAAGTAATTACAGACACGATTTCCGAGATAAAATATGCTCAATTATTTAATCCTTCCATATCATTAGGTGTCGGGCCCAATATTTATGGCATGTTTATGACAAAAAAACCAGATGCGAAAATTATAGCCCTGCGTCATGTTTTAACCCCTTCAGCAAGTATATCCTATCGTCCAGATTTAGGAGAATTGGTTTCACAATATTATGATACCTATGAGATATTTGAAGGAGGTCGTTTTAAACAAGTTGAATATTCAAAGTTTGATAATGGAATATACCGGCTTCCTTCTGCTCCCGGCCAATATGGAGCAATATCGTTGGGATTGAATAATAATTTAGAGATGAAGGTACGTAGTGATAAGGATTCATCTGAAAATGTAAGGAAGATTAAAATAATTGAAGGTTTAAGACTTTCAACAAGTTATGACATTTTTGCGGATTCGTTAAATTGGAGTTCAATAACCATTAGTGGGCGTACATCATTATTGGATAATAAAATAAAAATTAAATTTGGGGGTGCCGTTGACCCTTATGCGATTAACGAAAACGGAAATGTTTATCATCAATTTGAATGGAATAAAAATGGAAATATCGGCCGTTTAACCAGAGCTTACGTTAACTTAGATTTTTCACTCAATTCTTCTAAAAGCGGTACAAGCCAGAACAACAACAATCCACCTGCAGGCGGACTAAGGGGTGTTGATGGAAACAGTCTTAATGGAAATGATTTTCAAAATATGGATGGTTATCATGATCAAATAATAAATTATGTTGATTTTGATGTTCCATGGAATCTAACCGCAAATTATAAATTTCTTTTTACGAAGCCTAAGCATGAGAAGAAGATTACTCAAACGCTCAGTATATCAGGTGATTTTAGCTTAACACCCAAATGGAAAATCAGCTTCAGAGGGAATTACGATATTACAGAAAGGAAATTATCCACAACTTCGATAAATATTCACCGGGATTTACATTGTTGGGAAATGTCTTTTAACTGGGTTCCTGTAGGACGATTCCAGAGTTATAATTTTCAAATAAATGTTAAGGCCTCCACGTTAAGAGATTTTCTGAAATTTGATAAACGTAAATCATGGTATGATAATTTATAGTTAATGCTCTACCCAGTTTTTTAGTATCTCAATACCATATTCAGTCATGATGGATTCTGGATGAAACTGAACACTACGAATATCATATATCTTGTGTTTAACAGACATAATGTTATTTTCTGAGTCTACGGATGTTACCTCTAATTCAGCAGGGAAATCATTTTTATCCACAATCCAGGAATGATATCTTCCGGAGTTAAATTCAGCCGGAATATTTTTAAAAATATAATCGGATTTTATTATTTGAGTTGCTTTTTGTCTACCATGGCTTACCTCTTTCATATTTAAAAGTTGTGCTCCAAAAAAGTGAGCAATAGCCTGATGTCCAAGGCAAACACCTAAAATAGGTTTATATTCTTTATAAGCGTTGATAATTTGATACATTATTTTTACATCCGAGGGTAAACCAGGCCCGGGGGAAAATACAATTTTGTCAATTTCTTTCAATTCGTCCATATCAATCTGGTTATTTCGTTTAACATACACCTCGGCAGCAAATTGTTCCAGTATATGAACCAGGTTAAAAGTAAAAGAATCAAAATTATCGACAATTAAAATTTTCATGGTAATAATATTTTCCGACAGCATAAAATAAGTTATTTTTACTTGTTTAAACCAATAAAAATTTAATGTTATGAAAAAAATAATTTATACAGAAAATGCACCTAAAGCTATTGGTCCTTATAGTCAGGCAGTTGAAATTAACGGGACATTATATATTTCAGGACAGGTTCCTGTAAACCCGGAAACCGGAGATATCTCCGAAGGTATTAAGGCTCAAACTGAACAGGTAATGAAAAATATTGGTGCTATTTTAGAAGCTGCTGGTTATTCATACGAAAATGTAATAAAATCTACATGTTTATTAAGCGATATGGCAAATTTTAAAGCTATGAATGAAGTATATGGATCGTATTATAAAGAAAATCCTCCTGCGCGTGCTGCTTATGGTGTTGTTCAGTTACCCCTGGGTGCTTTAATTGAGATTGAGACGATTGCCGTTAAGTAGAAGATTATTGTTAAAAGAAGCGGTTAACTGAGAACAGCTAACCGCTTTTTAATGATTATCATAATATTCAATTATTCAGATACTACTTCTAATTCAATATCTACAACAACTTCTTTGTGTAACTTGATGGAAGCTTTGTATTTTCCTACTTCTTTAATCTGGTCTTCAGTAATCGTAATATTTTTACGGTCAATATCAAATCCTTCGGCGTTTAATTTTTCAGCAATTTGAATGGTATTAACCGAACCAAATATTTTACCTGTAGAACTGGTTTTGGCACCAATGGTAAGCGTTTTATTTTCAAGCTTTTTAGCAACTTCGAGGGCCTGATTTTTAATCTTTTCTTCTTTATGCGCTCTTTGTTTTTTATTTTCTTCGTGCATCTTTTTTGCCGAAGTCGTTGCTATAACGGCTAATCCATTAGGTATTAAAAAATTTCTTGCGTAACCGTCTTTAACGTTTACGATATCATCTTTATGGCCAAGTTTATTTACGTCCTCTTTTAGAATTATTTCCATTTTTTATCCTCCGTTTAATATTATTTAAGCATATCTGTTACGTAAGGCAATAGAGCTAAATGTCGAGCTCTTTTTACTGCTTTTGCAACTTTACGTTGATACTTTAACGATGTTCCTGTGATTCTTCGTGGTAAAATTTTACCTTGTTCGTTAACAAATTTTTTCAGAAACTCAGGATCTTTGTAATCGATATACTTAATCTTATTTTTCTTAAACCGGCAATATTTTTTCTTTTTAATTTCAACGGTTGGGGGAGTTAAATATCTAATTTCTGATTGATTTTGTGCCATTGCTTATTCCTCCGATTTTTGTTCTTTTTTACTTCTTTTCTTTTTGCTGTACTCAATAGCGTATTTATCCATCTTGAACGTTAAGAACCGGATAACTCGTTCATCTCTTCGGTACTCCGTTTCAAGTTTCTGGATAAGATCACCTTCGGCTTTAAATTCTATAAGGTAATAGAAACCGGTAGATTTCTTTTGAATTGGATAAGCCAGCTTTTTCAAGCCCCAATATTCTTCGTGCTCAATTTCGGCACCACCATCTTTTAAAATTTTAATAAATTTTTGAACCGTTTCCTTCATCTGGGCTTCAGACAAAACGGGAGTTGTAATGAAAACGGTTTCGTACTGATTCATCATAATTTTTATTTTTTAGTTTTAATTAAATGAGCTGCAAAATTAACATATTTTTTATTTCATGCAAAAAATAATGTAAGTAAATGAACCTAAAAGTGTTTAAAAATTAATCATAAAAAAAGATATTTACAAAGTAATGTTTTTATAAAAATTTTACCTTTGTAGTTTATGTCAACAGAATATCAATTTTATGGAAAACTTTATTGTTTCGGCCCGAAAATACAGACCTTCAACATTTCAATCCGTTGTTGGACAGTCTTCTATTACAACTACTTTAAAAAATGCAATTAAGAATAATCATTTAGCTCAGGCATATTTATTTTGTGGTCCGCGAGGTGTTGGAAAAACAACTTGTGCCCGTATTTTTGCGAAAACAATAAACTGTAAAAATCTTGACGGGAATGTTGAACCTTGTAATGAGTGCGAATCATGTAAAGCATTTAACGATAACAGGTCTTATAATATTCACGAGTTAGATGCAGCATCTAATAATTCGGTTGAAGATATACGACAATTAATCGATCAGGTTCGAATACCCCCTCAGGTTGGAAAATATAGCATTTATATTATTGATGAGGTACATATGTTATCGGCTCAAGCTTTTAATGCTTTTTTGAAAACGCTTGAAGAACCCCCTGCTCATGCAGTATTTATACTTGCTACCACAGAGAAACATAAAATTATTCCAACCATCCTCTCTCGTTGTCAAATATTTGATTTTAACCGGATTAAGGTCGATGATACCGTGCAATATTTAGAATATATTGCTAAAAATGAAAATATAAACTATGAGAATGATGCATTGAATATTATAGCACAAAAAGCCGATGGAGCAATGCGTGATGCTCTATCAATTTTTGATCAGGTGGTTAGTTTCTCCGGAAGTGATATTACCTATCAAAATGTAATCGGGAACTTAAATGTTCTTGATTATGATTATTATTTTAATTTAACGGATGCATTCCTTCAAAATGATATATCAAATGCTTTATTGCTTTTTAATGAAATCTTAGATAAAGGATTTGATGCGCATCATTTTATTAATGGATTAAGCGAGCATTTTAGAAACCTGCTGGTTTCGCGTGATGAATCTACCTTACAATTACTTGAGGTAGGAGCTAATATTCGGAACAGATATCAACAGCAAACCCAAAATTGTCCTCCTGACTTTTTGTTCCATGCCCTTGAGATTTCAAATAAATGTGATGTTTCATACCGGATGAGTAGAAATAAGCGCCTGCACGTTGAATTAACTATCATTGAGTTGTGTAATATAACCCTCGAAAAAAAAAACGCTGAATTAAAAAAATCTGATGCTTCCGACTCTACAACAAACACTAGAAAAAAGGAAAAAAAATCAGCCATAGGTTCTGCGACTAAAAAAGAGGATTCCAAGGATAAATCTCCTAAAAATAAGCAAACAGATACCCCACCACCACCAAATCCGGGAGGGATTTCTTCCTTTTCAATAAAAAAGAAGCTTTTAGATAATCAGGTTGAGAAATCACAAGAAACATCGGGAAAAGAGAACAACATGATTGTTGAAGAACCGGGATTTAATACAACGAATAATTTTACGGAAAAAGAGTTAATTGAAAAGTGGCATGCTTTTTCTAACATGCTTGGAAATAAACCACGTATTTTTAATACCCTTACGTCAAAAGATCCAAAGCTGGAAAAAGATTACGTGGTAAGTTTTGTTATTGACAATAATTTACAAGAACAAAAAATTAATGAAATAAGAAATGAATTATTGGCCTTCTTAAAACGGGAACTCCAAAATTCTGTAATAGATTTAAAACTTATAATTACGGATTTAGAGCAAGATTCAAAAAAGTTGTATACTGCTGAAGATAAATTTAAACATATGCTGTCCAAAAATGAGAATCTTGGCAAACTAAAACAGGAATTTAATTTAGACTTAGAATAGAACAATTGTGCTCTTATTTTGTATTTAAGTAGAGTGAAAATTAAACTAAAAAATATTAAACCTTAAAAATGTACCTTATGTTACCAAAGAAAATTGAAAAAATATTAAACGAACAAATTGAAAAAGAAGGCTACTCTTCTAATTTATATTTAGCTATGGCTTCATGGGCTGACAAAGAAGGCTTTTCAGGAATTGCTAAATGGTTATTTGCACAGGCTGAAGAAGAGCGTATGCATATGATGAAATTTGTAGATTTTATAACAGAAAGAGATGGACATGCAATAATCCCCGCGTTTGAAAAACCACCCGCTGATTTCGAAGGGATAAACAAAATGTTTCACCAGGTGCTTGAACATGAAAAATATATTACCGGAACAATCAATGATATTGTAGCTCTTGCATTTAAAGAGAACGATTTTGCTACCCATAATTGGATTCAATGGTTCGTAACAGAGCAGATTGAAGAAGAATCGTCTGTCCAAACCATCATCGATAAGTTAACCATGTTAGGCGATAAAAATATCTATATTTTTGATCGGGATATTATGAGTCTTAGAGGTTCAGAATAAAAAAAAGTCTTAACTTTGAACGGCACCCCAAAAGTTGGAAACAACATTTGGGGTGTTTATTTTCTTAGATGAATGAAATCCTATCTATTTTACTTCCTTCATTTATCCGGATAATATAAACTGCATTATATAGATGTGTGATATTTATTCGATTATTATTTTGCTTTTCACAATTTTGTTTAAGCATAAAATATTACATTTGTAGATTAAACAAAAACATAAATAAATACATTAAATAATGGCCTTACTTACAAATATTTTAACCAGGTTTTTAGGAAATAAATCAGAAAGGGATATTAGAGAGATTTCTCCAATTGTTGAAAAAATTAAAGCTGAATACGAAAAAATTATACAGATAAGTAATGATGATTTGCGTTCGACAGCTACCGATATACAGCAGGAAATATTAGATTATATTGGGGATGAAAACAAAAACATTACGGATTTTAAAACAAGGGCAGAAAGTGATGAAGTTGATGTTTTAGAAAAAGAAAAAATTTACGATGAGATAGATAAGATTGAGAAGATCATTGACCAGAAGCTTGAAGATAAGATGAGTGAAGTTTTACCCATTGTTTTTGCCATTGTAAAAGAAACTGCGCGTCGTTTTAAAGAAAATGAATATTTAGAAGTTACAGCCAATGATTTTGATCGCAACCTGGGAGCAAAATATGAACATGTAGAGATTAAAGGCGATAAGGCAAGGTATTATAACTCATGGATTGCCGGAGGAAATGAAATCACATGGGATATGGTACATTATGATGTTCAGCTTATTGGTGGAGTTGTGCTGCATCAGGGTAAAATCGCAGAGATGGCCACAGGTGAAGGAAAAACGTTAGTTGCAACTTTACCTGTTTTCCTTAATGCATTAACAGGAAGAGGAGTCCATCTTGTTACAGTAAACGATTATTTGGCTAAACGTGACTCTGAGTGGATGGGGCCTATTTTCGAATTTCATGGATTATCCGTTGATTGTATCGATAAACATGAACCTAATTCTGACTCAAGGAGAAAAGCTTACCTGGCTGATATTACTTATGGTACCAACAACGAGTTTGGATTCGATTATTTGAGAGATAATATGGCCATTAATCCGGAAGACCTGGTACAAAGAAAACACAATTATACCATTGTGGATGAGGTTGACTCGGTCCTGATTGATGATGCACGTACCCCATTAATCATTTCGGGGCCTGTTCCTAAAGGCGATATGCAACTTTTTGATGAGCTTAAACCTAAAGTGGAAACCCTTGTTGAAGCTCAAAGAAAATTAGTGAACCAGATATTAGCCGAAGCCCGTAAAGAACTAAACGATACGAATACAGAGAAAGCAGGTTTTCTTCTCTTACAAGCTTATAAGGGGTTACCTAAAAATAAAGCGTTAATAAAGCTATTATCCGAAGAGGGGAATAAATCCCTGATGCAGAAAACAGAAAATTACTATATGCAGGATAATAGTAAGCATATGCATAAGGTTACCGATGATCTGTTTTTTATTATTGATGAAAAGAGTAATTCCATAGAGATGACCGATAAGGGGATCGACGTTATTACTTCAAAATCCGACGATCCTAAGTTTTTTGTTTTACCTGATATAGGTTCTGAAGTTGCCGAGTTGGAAAAATCTGAAATGAAAGAATCTGAAAAGATTGCTACAAAAGATAAATTGCTTCAGGATTATGCCGTAAAATCTGAAAGAATTCACACCATCAATCAGTTGCTTAAAGCCTATACGCTTTTTGAGAAAGATGTGGAATATGTGGTTATCGATAATAAAGTGAAGATTGTGGATGAGCAAACCGGCCGTATTATGGAAGGTCGTCGTTATTCTGATGGATTACATCAGGCTATAGAAGCCAAGGAAAGGGTTAAGGTTGAAGCAGCAACACAAACTTTTGCTACCATTACATTGCAGAATTATTTCCGTATGTATCATAAATTGGCGGGTATGACTGGTACAGCCGAAACAGAAGCCGGAGAATTTTGGGATATCTATAAACTTGATGTAGTGGTTATACCCACTAATAGACCTATCGTTCGTAACGATTATGATGATTTGGTTTATAAAACCAAACGGGAAAAGTATAATGCTTCAATTGATGAAATTGTTGAATTGGTGAATAATGGTCGCCCGGTACTGGTTGGTACTACATCAGTAGAAATATCAGAGCTTTTAAGCCGAATGCTTAAAATTAAAGGTATCAGGCACAATGTTTTAAATGCAAAATTACACCAGCGTGAGGCTGAAATTGTTGCCGAAGCCGGAAAATCTAAAACTGTAACCATTGCAACAAATATGGCCGGTCGTGGTACCGATATTAAACTTTCTAATGAAGTAAAAGAAGCAGGTGGATTAGCCATTGTAGGTACTGAGCGTCACGAATCCCGACGCGTAGACCGTCAGCTACGGGGTCGTGCCGGACGACAGGGAGATCCGGGTTCGTCTCAGTTTTTTGTGTCGCTCGAAGATGATTTAATGCGCTTGTTTGGTTCAGGAAGAATTGCCGGAATTATGGACCGCCTTGGATTGAAGGAAGGAGAGGTGATTCAGCATTCAATGATTTCAAAATCGATTGAACGTGCTCAGAAAAAAGTAGAAGAAAATAACTTCGGTATTCGTAAGCGATTGCTTGAATACGACGATGTAATGAATTCACAGCGTGAAGTTATTTATAAAAAACGACGGCATGCTTTACATGGCGAACGATTAGGTGTTGATATTGCCAATATGATGTTTGATGTTTGTGAAAATGCAGTCTTCGAATATCAGGAAAATGCTGATTTTGAGGGTTTCAAATTTGAATTACTTCGTACATTCTCTATTGAGCCCCCTTTTGGTGAAGAAGAATTTTTAAAAGAAAATACCGATGTTTTAATCGATAAAGTTTATAAGATAGTACTTGAAACGTATAAAAGAAAAGAGGAAGGTATTGCGAAACAAGCATATCCGGTAATTAAAGATGTATACGAAAAAAGCGGGCAAACCTATGAAAATATTGTTGTACCCATAACGGATGGAGCCAAAACGTTACAAGTTATAACCAACCTGAAAAAGTCATACGAAACAGAAGGACGCGATTTGGTTAAATCGTATCAGAAATCAGCTATTCTTGCACATATCGATGAATCATGGAAGGAGCATTTGCGTGAACTGGATGACTTGAAACAATCGGTACAAGCAGCGACTTATGAGCAAAAAGATCCGTTATTGATTTATAAATTTGAATCATTTGAGTTATTCAAAACAATGATTAATAAAGTTAATCGTGATGTAGTTGCTACCCTGGTTAAAGGGCATATTCCAATTCAGGATCCCGACCAGGTTCGTGAAGCTGAGCGAAGAAGAAAAACAGATTATAGTAAATATCAAACCAGCCGTCCCGACCAGGGAGGAAATGAGCAGGATAATAAAAAACAAAAAGCTCAACCGGTAAGAGTAGAGAAAAAAGTTGGCCGTAATGAGCCATGTCCTTGTGGCAGTGGCAAAAAATATAAAAATTGTCACGGCAGGGCACAAGCTAATGCTTAATCTTTAAAAAGATAGTAGTATTTATTTATGGATAAGGCCTCCGGTTATTTTGGAGGTCTTTTTTTTAATGATGGGTATTATATGTGGCTGTTGTGTGATATGCATGAAAATATAATTCCCCCTTTTTTCCATCAAAATTAAACGTTTGTGATTTAGCCCCCCCACGGGTGGAGTTTGTTTTTAGTATCAGTTTATTATGTCCATTGCTTAAGGGGATACGGCTATATGAAATAGAATAGGGCAGTGTTTGCCAGTTACGGGTATCTGCTTTCTCGGTGATGGTATTTACAATATTTATTATGGTGCCTAATCCTTTGTCTTGTTCGTCGGCAAGCATTTCAAGGGCCTTTTTAGTTGCAAGGCGCATAATGGCATTTGCCATTTCACGAACCATGCGATCTTTTAACGTTTTAAAAGCAATGTCATTAATATCCTGTAATAGCTCTAATCTATAAATCCGTGAATTATTATATATGACTGCATTTTTATAAACCGGAGGGCGTTCTACATATTTAGGAAAAGCTACACGAAAAAAACGTAATTCTTCAAAAGCTCTTTTTTCTTTCGATGATTTATCGCCAATGTAAAGAGGAAAGGATAGGTTATGTTCTTCATTTACCAGGGTTATATATCCTTTTTTTTGATGAGGTAGTTTAACAAAGTTAATGCTGTTTTCAGCTTTATAGGGAGCAAATCCGTTTAACCAAAAAAATATCACTTCGCCGTTTTCTTTAGGCTGATGTTGATACTTCATTTTAAATTTATTTTCATAATAGGCTACTTCTTCAGAAAACCCGGTAAGATAAGCTGTTCGTAACAAATCTTTTTTTAACTGAGAAGGGACAGGAATATTAAAATAATTTGTATAATCTGTTTCATATATCTCCAGTGCATTTCGGTAAGCAATGAATGCATTGTTATAGTCATGATCGATTTCATATATAATACCCATTAAAGTGTGGGCAAAAGCATCCCGTTGATAACGGTTTTTATGGTCTTTGTATTTATCGTTTAGTTGATTTAGTTTTATGTTTATACGCTTGCATTCTACCAGGGCATCATCATATTTATCTAAATTTATATAGTTTAAAGCCATAAAATAATTAACCATTATGGCTTCAAAATCTTCTGGCTGGTATGGTTTAACATTGGGATTGGAAATGAGCGTTAACGCTTCGAGATAATAATTTTTGATATAATCCTCGATAAGGTGTTCGGCTTTAGTAAAGAAGAAGTTACTTTCGTTGTAATGCTGTAAGATCCAAGAAACATAGCCTCTGTTTAAGTAATATAAAAGTTGATTTTTACCTGTTGCTTCTTTTTTATGATTATCTAACCAGCTATCTGCTTTTTGAAAATTTCCATTAACAATATAGTTTTGAAAATCAATATTTTGAGCATAGTAGGTTGCACATCCTGTAATTATTATACAAACGATAGCAATGAAGATAAAATGTTTATATTTTTGCAAAAGAATCTTCATTTAAGCATCAATTAAAATCATTTGTATTTTTAATTTTTGATATATTTTTTGATTTTTTTCTCGCCAATCCAGACAACCTCATTGGTTTCAAGATGTGATAATTCGAGGTTTATTTGATAGTATACAATTTTTTCTTTTTTATACGTGTCGACAATTGAATTAATGGTTCCCTGAAGCATATAATCAGCTCCTAACTCAAGACCCCAGTTTTTGACCGTTTCTGATGATGCAAAATTTTGTTGCTCCATTCTTTCCTGCCGTAATTCATCTCTCTTATTTCCTGCTTGTACTAATCTTGCTGATGCATCTTGAATAATGGCTCTTTCAATATCTTTTATAAATGTATTGGCATCAATATGCTCATGACTTTTATTCCTGATTATCCCTACAATTAATATGGGACGCTTATTGGGATTTTTTGCGTTATAATAGTCAATCCATTTATCATGTAAAAGCTGACCAATCATATCCTGAGCGACCATTCGGGAATCTGAGTCGTTCCAACGCCCACTTAAATCAACAGTTTCTTCGGTTGAGATTCGCTGCACCTGCCTTTTTGGAGTACATCCAAAGAGCATGAATAATAAAGTTATTACAATAAAAATAAAGTATGTTTTTTTCATCCCATGTTAAATTTTAAGTGATAGTTTGTGATACTTATATCAAATTTCAGACCATATAAATGGGTTACTGCTGAATTTTTTTAATGCATTCCGAGATTTTGCTGTTTGTTTCCGCACTAACCGGTACCAGCGGAAGTCTGAGTTTGTTTTTAATAATACCCATATGCGTAAGGGCAGCCTTAACACCCGAAGGATTTCCTTCAATAAATAAATAATTTATCAATTCTATTAACTGGTAATGAACTTGCTGTGCTTCCGGATAATTATTGTTTAAGGCAAGCTGCACCATCGTTGAAAATTCTTTTGGGAAAGCATTCCCTACAACTGATATAACGCCAGATACACCTATAGACATTAAAGGTAATGTAAGGGCATCTTCACCCGAAATCACAATAAAATCTGAAGGTTTATGTTTAAGGATCTCCATCGCCTGCGAAAAGTCTCCTGATGCTTCCTTGATTGCAACAATATTTTTAAAATCGTGTGCCAGACGTAAAGTTGTTTTAGCCTGGATATTTGAACCTGTTCGTCCGGGAACATTGTATAAAATAACAGGGATAGGTGAAGCCTGGGCAATGGTTTTAAAATGTTGGTAAAGCCCTTCCTGGGTTGGTTTATTATAATAAGGTGCAACAGACAGTATCGCATCTATCTGGTTAAAATCTGTATGATGAATTTTGTTAACAATTGATTGGGTATCATTTCCTCCCATGCCTAATACAAGGGGTATACGTTGATTTACTTTTCGTTTGATAAAATTTACCAAATCGTCTTTTTCTTCATCTGTTTGTGTAACCGACTCGCCGGTAGTTCCTAATACAACGAGGTAGCTTACATGGTTTGAAATTAAATACTCAATTAATTTTTCCAGTGCTTCGTAATCAATTTCCAAATTTTCTTTAAATGGTGTAACCATTGCTACACCGGTTCCAGCAAATTTATGATTCATAATTTATTGATTTATGATGGTTAAATAATGCTTTATTTGCTCTATAAGATAATCAATGGTATTATTCTTACCAATATCTATCATTAAATCCTGGTATTGATATTTTTCTGATTGTCTGCCTATTTTAAAGGAAGAGTTGGATAAGCTACCAATGTAATATAAAGGAAAATATTCATTTAGACTTAAATCGATTAAAATATCAAAATCTTGATGGATAAATTGATGAACAATTTCGTCTTTGGGTTTATAAAACCAGTTAAGATTTTTTTTGCAAAAAAAGTTTATCCCTTTACGCATTAATAAATTCTCAGGAATTTTATTCGCTGGAACATAACCCAGTCCAATAACTTTTAAATTATTATCAGCCAGGAATGAGAGGAATTCTTTCACCTTTTTAAATGATTCTTCATCCAGTGAATTGAAAAGAATACCAATGGTTTGGGCTGTGTTGAAGTTGTGTACCCTGGCCACATGTTGTTTTCTTTTCAAATTTTTCTTAAGACTTAACTTCCCAATTGTTTCTTTTATGTTTTCTAAATAATTCACGTTACAAGTATACTTAAAATTTATTCTATTAAATATTATTTTTTCGTTACTCCTGAAACTTCTTCAATCATTTTAAGAAATTCATCTTCGCGTATAAATTGAATATTCAGTTTTTTTGCTTTTTCAAGCTTTTGGGGTCCAATATTTTCTCCTGCTAATAAATAGTTCGTATTTGATGATATTGAGCTGGTATTTTTACCCCCGTTTTTTTCTATCAGTTCCTTAAGTTCATCTCTTGTATGCTTTTCAAAAGTTCCGGAGATAACAATATTTAATCCTTTTAACTTATCACTTTGTTGGTCAACCGATTCATCTTGGATTAGGTTCACACCGGCGTTTTTCAATTTTTCAATAATCTTGATGTTTCGTTCATCTTTAAAATAGTCTATAATACTTTGTGCAATACGCTCCCCAATTTCATCAATAGAAATTAAATCATCGTAAGATGCATTTTTAAGCGCATCAATTGATTTATATTTAGCAGCTATGGTTTTGGCAACCGTTTCGCCAACATACCTTATGCCCAATGCATAAAGCACTCTGTGGAAAGGAACTGTTTTTGAATCTTCGATACTTTGCAATAAATTAGTGGCCGATTTTTCTCCAAATCTCTCCAGTGATAAAACTTCTTCTTTTGTAAGATAAAATAAATCAGCACTATCAGCTATTAATTTTTTATCAACTAAAGCTTCTATGGTTGCTTCTGCACCTCCAATGTCCATGGCCTTGCGGCTTACAAAATGTTCAATTCTGCCTTTAATTTGTGGTGGGCAGCCTGTAGTATTTGGACAATAATGTTTAGCTTCACCTTCTACCCTTATTAACTGAGTGCCACACTCGGGACAATTTTCAATAAAATGGATTGCTTTACTTCCTGCTTTTCGTTTACTTTTATCCACCCCAACAATTTTGGGTATAATGTCACCTCCTTTTTCTACAAACACGGTGTCTTTTTCGTGGATATCGAGTAATTTAATCTGATCAGAATTATGTAATGATGCCCTTTTAACGGTTGTTCCTGCTAAGAATACCGGTTCAAGATTTGCAACCGGAGTAATTGCACCGGTACGACCTACCTGGTACTGAACAGACACTAACTTTGTGGATGCCTGTTCGGCTTTAAACTTGTAGGCTATGGCCCAACGGGGTGACTTGGCTGTATAACCGAGCTTTTCCTGTTGTTGGTAATTGTTAACTTTTATTACTACTCCATCGGTGGCAAAAGGTAATTGATGACGTTCTTTATCCCACCGATTGATATATTCAAAAATTTCATCAGCACCCTTGCATTTTTTAATGTGATCAAATATCTTAAACCCCCATTCGCGAGCTTTTATTAAATTTTCGTAATGCGATATAAAAGGTAAGTTATCGCCTAAAATTGCATAGAAAAAGCAGTCTAGCGGTCGTTTGGCCACGGTAGAAGATTTTTGCAGCTTTAAAGTTCCGGCAGCTGCATTCCTGGGATTGGCAAACAGAGGCTCATTATTTTTTTCCCGTTCATTGTTTATTTTTTCAAAGCCTTTATGGGGCAACAAAATTTCTCCACGAATTACAAATTCATCCGGAAAATCCGAACCGGAAAGTTTTAATGGAATGCTGCGAATGGTTTTTACATTGTTGGTAACATCATCGCCCTTTACTCCGTCGCCGCGGGTAACCGCCTTCGTTAAAAGCCCTTTGTTGTATGATAATCCAATGGCTACTCCATCAAATTTTAATTCGCAGGTAAATTCCGTTTCTTCTCCATTAAGTCCTTTTTGAACTCGTTGGATAAAATCGTTAACTTCTTCGGATGAATAAGTATTCCCTAACGACAACATTGGATATTTGTGTGTTACCTGCTTGAATTCAAGTGCTGTGTCACTTCCAACTCGCTGGGTAGGAGAGTTTGGATCTGAATATTGTGGATATTTTTCTTCTAACTCCTGTAATTCTTTTAATAAATTATCGTATTCAAAATCGCTAATTTCGGGTTGAGCGAGTACATAATACTGGTGGTTATGATGATGTAAGATTTGCCTTAATTTTTCAATACGTGCTTTTGTTTCTTCTTGCGTCATATGTTGAATAAATTTCAGATAAACAAAAATACAAATGTTTTGCTAACATCAAATAATTGTTATTAACACAAATTTTAATATATTAACAAAAAAATTAATAAATCGTATGGTTATGTATCGAGCTTTTTTACTTTTGATGTTCTCTGCTTTTTCGATAATCTCCTTTTCACAGGATATTGAACCTGTTGTTTTAATTGGAGACCGGCCTGATCAAACCGAATCAGCTTACCTTGTTCCTAAAGGGTACTTACAATTTGAAGATGGATTTATGCATGAAACCGTAAACGACCGTATCACCAATATTTCCTATTCATCAATGCTTTTAAGGTATGGATTATTCAATCATTTTGAATTGCGCCTGGGTACCGATTATAATCAAGTTAAATCTTCTGTTTCTGATGATTCAAAAGGTTTTTCCCCTTTATCTGTCGGAGGTAAATTACATGTTACCGAAGAAAAAGACTGGATGCCTCAAATTGCTTTTATTGGCCAGATTGATATTGCAAGTACCGGAGCTGTTGACTTCCGTCAGAAATATCATAGTACAAAGATGTTGTTAACTTTTGGTCACAGTTTGCAAAATAACCTGTCGATAGGTTATAGTATTGCTGTGGAATTCCCTGAAAATGTTAACTATACCATCGGAACCTATACTTTTGTTGCAGGTTATTCAATAAGTGATGAAATTGGAACTTTTATTGAAGTATATGGTGATTTTTCAAAATATATGAATGCTCAAAACAAATTTAACGGAGGAGTAACCTATCTTATCCATCCAAAGCTACAACTTGATTTTGCAGGAGGGTTTGGATTATCGCAATATGCTCCAAATAACTATTTTTCATTTGGACTGATCTATTTATTTAAACCCGTTTAATTTTATACTTTTAGTTAATTTTTAAAATAATTATCTTTATTTATTATCATGAAGAATTTTGTTTCATATACTTCTGCTGTATTTTTATTTTTTGTGGCTTTATTAATTGTTGGATGTACCGATGAGGATAATTTTAAAACAGATGTAGCTACTTTTGGAAATCTTGAATTAGTAGAATCATCCTACTGGAACGGTTCTGATTTTTCCGGTAGTTTTAGCAGTGGGAATAAGATCTTTCATAATCAATATTATCCCGATTGGAATACCTGGAGTGGTTTTGCCTATTCTAAAATGATTAATTATGAGTTTTTTAATGAAGAGAGTGTCTATGCCGTTTATCATGAAAATACAAATAATAATGAAAATTTTTATGCCGTAGCACATCAGTTAGGACAAATCACCATTACTTTTAAGGACAGTATACATAGAGAACAACTCAGATCTGTAAAGCTGGCCAATACAACATATACTGCTTTAGGCATTCTATATGGATATGATTATGCTAAAAAGTTTGGGGGTAAAGATGGCAGCGATCCGGATTGGTTTAAAGTAACGATTAAAGGGATTGGAATGGATGAACAAATTACGGGAACCGTTGACTTTTTTCTTGCTGATTACCGTTTTGCAGATAATAAGGATGATTATATTGTGAATAAATGGGAATATGTTGATTTAACACCTTTAGGAATCGTTAAAAGACTTGAGTTTGAAATGTTCTCCTCTGATGCAGGAACTCCTTTATATTTTTGTTTGGATAACTTAAAAGGTCGTATCCTTTTTGATGAATAATTTATTTTAAATATTGATGAAGGAGTTTCATTAGTTCGTTTGTTTTGATAGGTTTTGCTAGATAATCATT
>DATFIZ010000159.1:0-43219 GCA_035269575.1 Bacteroidales bacterium
ATGCAATTTTTAAACTGTTCATAATGGTTTGTTTTTTTCACTCTTATTATCAAGCGATGTGCCAAAAGTCTCAAAATGTTTGTAATCAGCACTATATACATTAAAAAACAATAATATTTTTGAAAAATATGTTTCTATATGGAACACATGACTGTTTCGTTTTGATACAAAAAAATCCGGTAAAGAACCGGATTATAAGCAAATTATTTAGTCTGCATTTACCATTCCCATTCAAAACCATCCTTCGTGTCTTTGATTGTAATCCCTTTTTGCGTTAATTCATCACGGATTTTATCGGCCGTGGCAAAATCTTTGTTTTTTTTGGCTTCGAGCCTGAGGGATAAAATCATGTCAATAAGTTCTGAGGTTAGCTCTGAACTATCTGACTTTTCTTCTTGTAAACCTAAAATGTCATAAACAAATGTTTGGTAAAGGTTTTTTAATTGCTCCAGGTCATTTGCATTCATTTTTTCTTTGCCTTCTTTTATTAAATGAATAAATCGAACCGCTTCAAAAAGATGAGCAATTAAAATCGGGCTGTTTAAATCATCGTTGATGGCCTGGTAACAATTATCTGTCAATTCATCAATATTTACTGTTGATTCTTTTCCGGGGTTCAGCTGTTGCAGCACTTTCCCCGCTTTCATTAAACGTTCCAGCCCTTTTTCTGCTGCCTGCAATGCTTCGTTCGAGAAATCAACAGTACTGCGGTAGTGTGCTTGTAGTATAAAAAATCGAACGGTCATCGGGCTGTAGGGCTTATCCAGTAGTTTGTGATTACCAGAGAAAAATTCTTCTAACGTAATAAAATTCCCTAACGATTTTCCCATCTTTTGCCCGTTGATGGTAATCATGTTATTGTGCATCCAGTATTTTACCGACTCTTTACCATTGGCAGCCGTAGATTGAGCAATTTCACATTCGTGGTGCGGAAAAAGTAAATCCATTCCTCCGCCATGAATATCAAACTGCTCCCCCAGGTATTTTGTACTCATGGTTGAGCATTCTAAATGCCAACCCGGAAAACCATCACTCCATTTTGAAGGCCAACGCATGATATGCTCCGGTGAAGCCTTTTTCCAAAGGGCAAAATCAAAAGGGTTCCGTTTTTCATCCTGTCCTTCCAATTGGCGGGTGTTAGATTGTAAATCTTCAAGTTTACGGCCGGATAGTTTTCCGTAATTATTCGATTGGTTGTATTTTTCTACATCAAAATAAATTGAACCATTTACTGCATAAGCAAAGCCATGTTCAATAATTTTTTCTACCATCAATTGCTGTTCAATAATATGTCCCGAGGCTTTCGGCTCAATATTGGGACGCAGGACATTTAATGCTTCCATATTTTCATGGTAGCGATGCGTGAAATATTCAACCACCTCCATAGGCTCCAGTTGCTCCAAACGAGCTTTTTTGGCGATTTTATCTTCCCCTTCATCCGCATCGTTTTCCAGGTGGCCTACATCGGTTATATTTCGTACATAGCGGACTTTATACTCAAGATGCTTAAGGTACCGGTATAGTAAATCAAATGTAATTGCCGGTCGGGCATGACCTAAATGAGCATCTCCATATACGGTCGGACCACAAACATACAATCCAACGTAAGGTGGATTGATGGGTTCAAACGGTTCCTTTTTCCTGGTTAACGAGTTGTAAATGATCAAGTTTTTATCCATCTAACAAAAAATTTACTTTTCCAACATGCAAAAATAATATTATTATTGAGTTGGTTTTAAAATAGTGAACACCAATTTAAAGGGGATTATTTTTTTCGAGCGTTTCTTTGGTTACTTTATACCCCGTTTCAAAAATTTCACGCCCTTTATCCAGACTAAACATTCCATAATTACAAAGACCGGCAGCTTCGATAAAAAGGTCACAAAGATCTTTCTTCTCTTTTGATATGGTGTCTACCGTTAGATGAAAAGCACGTTCACCAATACGAAAAATGCTATCCAGATTTTTTTCCTTTCCGGTTGGGTTTACATGCGATCCAATCAATTTTTTACATTGATCCTTAATTGGCTCCAGCGGTAAATTATCAAAAACACCTCCGTCAACAAACGTTTTGCCATCAATTATCTGGGGTTTAAAAAGTACCGGTATACTTGCCGAAGCAATAACCTTGTCAATAATACTTCCTTGATGAAAATACTTAATCTCTCCATCATTTAAGTTTGCAGCTGCCACATACAAGGGTATTTTTAAATCTTCAAAAGTTTTCGCACGAATGGTTTTTTTTAGTATTTTCGATACTTTTTCCATGGATAACAACCCTTTATTCGGGATAGCAACCTGGGTAAAATGAAAAAGGCTGTTATGATAAAAAATTTCAAAGCTTTCTTCGGGATTATATCCGTCTGCATAAAAAATACCTGCAAGTGCTCCGGCACTGGTTCCTGTAATAATTTCCGGATAAATGCCTTTCTCGTTTAATGCTTTTAATACCCCCAGGTGGGCAAATCCACGAACACCTCCGCCACTAAGCGCAATTCCTATATTATACTTTTGGTCATTTGATTTTTGGAAAATATTAGAAATAAGGCTCATAGATTATCCTATATTTATTATTATTAGCAAAGATACAATATATGCAAAATTTTGGTCATTAAAAACAGATGTTTTGAAAGGAAATATATTAGTGTAATATTAAAAAGAATAAGAACAGAGAATCTGCCTGCATGGCTGGCGGCAAGTAAACCAGCCAAGGCTGGTAAACCGGCAGTCAGGGGCGGAAAGACGCAAAGAAAATTCAAAAAAATGAGTTATAATTAAAAAGGGACTTAGCGCCTTCGCGTCCTGGCGGTAAAAAAACAAGAAAAATATAATTGTATTATAATTAAAAAGAGCTGTTCTCTTCCAGTATTTTTTGAGTTATTTTATATCCGGCTTCGAAAATCTCGCGTCCTTTATCCAGGCCGAGCATCCCATAATCCCGAAGTTCTTCAGCTTCGATAAAAAGGGCGCACGTTTTTTTCTTTTCTGCTAATTGAGCGCCTACTGATAAATGAAAAGTACGCTCGGCAATTTTCATGATACTATCAAGATTTTCTTCTTTTCCCAGAGGATTTACATGTGAACCAATCAACTTTTTACATTGATCTTTAATCGGGTCTATCGGTAAATTATCAAAAACACCTCCGTCAACAAACGTTTTGCCATCAATTATCTGAGGTTTAAAAAGCACCGGTATACTCGCCGAAGCAACAACTTTATCAACAATACTCCCCTGATGAAAATATTCAATCTCACCTTCGTTAAGATTCGACGCCGCTACATATAATGGTATCTTTAACTCTTCGAAAGTTTTCGCACGAATCGTTTTTTTTAAGATTTTTGATACTTTTTCCATGGAAAGAAAACCTTTATCCGGAATAGAAACCTGAGTAAAATTAAAAATACTGTTATCATAAAAAATTTCGAAACTTTCATCAGGACTGTATCCGTCTGCATAAAAAATACCCGCCAGTGCTCCCGCACTGGTTCCTGAAATTATTTCAGGATAGATATCATATTCATTTAAAGCTTTTAATACGCCTAAATGCGCAAATCCGCGGACTCCACCACCACTCAACGCAATACCAACGGGATACTTTTTATTATCTGATTTTTTAAACATATTAGAAATTAAGCTCATTTGATTAAAGTTTAGTAATTTTAGCCATTGTACAATATACTCAAAAATTAAAACATATAAAATAGATATTTTCCATGGATTCGCAAATATTCATCAAACTTCATTAATTTTGAGCCATTAAACAAAAAAAATATTTAAAGCGATGAGTTCAACACGACAACAAAAAATAGAGCGGTTACTGCAAAAAGATTTGGGTGATATTTTTCAGAAAGGAACGAACACCCTGTTCAAAAGTAAAATGATAACAGTTACTGCCGTAAGGGTGTCGCCTGATTTGTCTATAGCTAAAGTATATTTAAGTCTCTTTCCGGTTAAAGATAAAGATGAATTTATACAATATATTAATGATATCGAAAGTAAAATACGATTTGAATTGGGTAAAAGGGTAAGACACCAGTTAAGAAAAATCCCTGAACTTAAATTTTTTGTCGACGATTCACTGGATTATATTGAAAATATTGATAATCTTTTAAAAGAATGATTGCCTCTAGCATTTTAGATTAATGGTCAGAAAAAACAAACAATGAAATACGACCCCATAAAAAAAAGTTTAGGAACCATATTTAATAAACGTCCGTTTTTACGCAAACTATTTTATCGGTTACTCGATTTGCTCTTGTTACGCACATGGCATATCAAAAAAGCGATTCGTCAATGGAAGAAAAACCATCAAAACAGTGCCGCTGTTTTAGACGCAGGATCCGGATTCGGGCAATACAGCTATTTCCTTTCCAAACAATCAAAATCATGGGAGATTTTGGGTGTTGACGTAAAACAGGAGCAGATTGAAGACTGCAACCGTTTTTTTAAAAAGATAAAAAAAACGGAGACCATACAGTTTGAGTATGCCGATTTAATCCAATTTAAAAAAGAATCGGCATTTGATTTGATTCTGAGTGTTGATGTGATGGAACATATAGAAGAGGATTTAACTGTATTTGAAAATTTTTATACCTCGCTAAAACCGGATGGTATGTTGTTAATCTCTACTCCATCTGACCAGGGAGGTTCTGATGTTCATGGTGAAGAGGAACATTCATTTATTGATGAGCATGTACGCGATGGATATAATGTGAATGATATTGAAGATAAATTAAGAAAAGCAGGATTTAGCCGGATTGAAACAAACTATTCCTATGGAACACCGGGCAAAATATCGTGGAAGTTGTCGATGAAATATCCTATTTTAATGCTCAATGTAAGCAAACTATTTTTTATCATATTACCGGTTTATTATATCTTAGCGTATCCGGTTGCTTTTATTTTAAATTATCTGGATGTAAATTTTAAACATAAAACAGGAACAGGCTTAATTGTCAAAGCATATAAATAAAAACACTAAAAAAGAAGCATTTTGAATTTTCCTTTTTTTATATCAAAGCGTTATTTATTTGCCAAAAAATCAAGAAATGCAATTAACATCATTTCAATGATTTCGGTTGTTGGAGTAACCGTCGGTGTAGCTTCACTAATTGTTGTATTGTCTGTATTTAATGGATTTGATGGTATCATAAAATCCATGTACAATGCTTTTGATCCGGATATTAAAGTAACTCCTTCTTCAGGAAAAGTATTTACCATAACCGATAGCTTAAAAGATAAGCTAAAAAATCATCCGGCGGTTTTCGATGTTGCTGAAACTTTTGAAGAAAATGCGCTGTTAAGGTATGATGATCAACAATATATTGCGACCATAAAAGGAGTGAGCGATAATTTTAAAAACGTTTCCGGCGTGGATACCATGATCGTTGCCGGCGATTATATTTTGAAAGAAGAGAATCAGCAATTTGCTGTTGTTGGCCAGGGTGTTGCCTATTATTTGTCCCTGGGTTTAAATTATATCAACCCAATTGTTATCTATGTTCCCCGGCGGGATGCCAACATTAACACCAACCCGGCGATGGCTTTTAACCGGAACTATATATTCCCCTCCGGTGTTTTTGGTATTCAGCAGGAGTTCGACACCAAGTATGTTATAGTTCCTCTCGATTTTGCAAGAAACTTGTTTGATTATGAAAACCAGCTTTCTGCACTTGAGATAAAATTAGAAAGCGGCGTTAAAACAGAAAATGTTAAGGATGACCTTAAAGAAATACTTGGAAACCAGTTTGATCTTAAAAACCGGTATGAACAACACGAGGCTTTTTATAAGATTATGGAAACAGAGAAATTCTTTATTTTTATTATTCTAACCTTTATTTTAATTATTGCTTCATTCAATGTTATTGGCTCTTTGACCATGTTAATTATTGATAAAAAAGAAGATATTGCTACGTTCAGAAGCCTGGGAGCAAATTTAAAAACCATACGACAGATTTTTTTAACCGAAGGCTGGCTTATTACTATTGTTGGAGCAATCCTGGGGTTAATATTAGGAGGCTTTATTTGCTGGTTACAAATTGAATTTGAGTTGATTCGCCTTCAGGGATCTGCATCTTTTATTATCGATGCCTATCCGGTAAAAATTATCTGGACCGATTTTGTGATTGTTTTTGTAACGATTGGTTTAATAGGTTTTTTAGCTGCCTGGTATCCAGTTAAATATATAACTAAGAGGTATGTAGTTCAGGAGTTAGAAAGGGTTTAGTGATTGATTCTGCGAGACTTATTAAAAAAGTTATTAACAAAAATCCGGAAATAAATTTCTTGTTCTTTTTGAATTGTTGATAAAAACTGACCAATAAGTGTCCGATTTATAATAATTTTGAAACAAAAGGTTCAGTCGAAACGTAAAATTTTATTAACATTGCATTTATTTTATTAACAATTGGCCAAAAATTATCGCTCATGTTCAGAAATATGAGAATTTTTACTTTTTTATCCCTGACTGTTTTTCTTGCCCTGGCAATAACCAAAACAGCTTTTTCAGATAATCGATATTGGGTAAACGGAACAGGAAACTGGAACGACCCTCAACAATGGTCCGAAACCCCGGGAGGTACCCCGGGAGCATCCGTGCCTACAAAAGAAGATGATGTCTTTTTTGATCATCACTCCTTTACCTCAAACAACCAATCCGTTATTATTAAAGAGGTTGCTTATTGTAAAGATTTTCGATGGGAGGTCGATAACTACCAACCTACGTTAAAGAGTTCTTCTTTCCTTTTTAAAAAATGGACCAAAGCTGAAATTCATGTCCATGGCTCTTTAATCATTGGAGAAAATATTCATCATGCATTTTTTGGCGATATTGTTTTAAAAAGCAATTCAGAAAATATTATTGATGTTGAATCAAGGCTAACAGCCGATATTGTTATCGATGCAGAAAATGGAGCATATGTTTTAGGAAATGATTTTAACTCTGAAGGTAACCTGTTATTAAAAACGGGCACCTTACATACCAATGATAATAATATTGAGACCCATGCCTTTATTGGATCCGGAACAGCAAACCGGGCGTTATATTTAGGCGGGTCAATCATTAATACAGCAATTTGGGATTTTGAGAACGCTGAAAATATTGATTTTGTTTCTGGGAATTCTACGATTATTTTAAATAATAATATCAATTCGAGAAGTTTACAAACAGGAGGATTAAAATATGCCACAATTGAAAATAAGCAAACATCTTCCAAGGGAACCTTTTCATTAACACTATCCTCCGACTCGACCAGTTGTTATAATCTGGATGATGGAAAAATTTATGTGAAAATTGATGGAACTCCTGTATATCCAGTTACCTATGAGTTGTTTTTAAGTGATAACTTTCCAGCTGGTCCCAATGAAATGATTATAGAAAATTCTAATGAAGACAGTGTCTCTTTTGAAGGAGTATATGCAGGTGATTATTTTGTTTGGGTTGTTGATAGTGATAGCCCTGTAGGAAAAACGGGAACAACCATCAATGTTTACGAACCCGATGAACTGTTACCCGGGGCAATTACAATGACCAAAGGTCTGTCTTGTTTTGATAGCGAAGATGGAGAAATGCAGGCAAACCCATCCGGAGGAACCCCTCCTTATACCTATCAGTGGTACGAGTGGGATGGTCTCGTTTTTAATATGATTCCTGGTGAAACGAATCAACAACTGAGTAATATCGGACAGGGAACTTATCAGGTAGAAATAAGCGATGCTAACGGTTGTGGAACAGTATCAGCTCAAAAAATATTTAACAAGCTATTTACACCATTATATGTGCCTGATGAAGTTATTATTGATAATGTTAATTATACCAACAGCTGTTCTACGCCCAACAATACCGGAACCATTACGATTAGTGGCAGCGGAGGAACGGGTGCATTAACCTATGCTATTGTACGTACCAGTGATGCTGACTCAACAACAAATAGCACCGGTGTATTTGAAAATTTAATTGCCGATACGTATAAAATTTATGTTATTGATGATAATGGATGTGTAAAGCAAGGAAGCGATATAATCATCACTCAACTGGCAAATCCTACCGCATCGATTATTCCTGATAACCCGACCATTTGCCCTAATTCAACCATTGAACTGGATGGTAACCCAACCCTCAGTCCCGATGGCTCTTCTATTGACAGTCATGAATGGACCGGTGATGTTTCCTATTTAGATTATACCGATATTCAACGGCCTGATTTTACCGGCTCTTTAAACGGAATATTTACGCTAACTTATACCGTTACCGATAACAACGGGTGTGCAGGCAGTGATAATGTGACCGTTACCGTTGAAGATACAGACCCCCCGGTGGCCGTATGTAAAGACATTACGGTTGATCTGGATGCTACGGGAAATGTAACAATTACCGGAGCAGATATTGACGATGGCTCTACAGATAACTGTACCGATCCGTCTAACCTGACCCTGACAGCCACACCGAATAGTTTCAGCTGTTCAGATCTGGGAGATAATTTAGTTACTTTAACCGTTATCGATGTGTCGGGCAACATTTCAACCTGTACGGCAACGGTAACGGTAGAAGATAATATCGCTCCGGCTATAACCTGCCCGGGCAATGTTACTCAGGATAATGACCCCGGAGTATGTACCGCAGTTGTTAACGGGTTAGCACCTACCACCACCGATAATTGTAGTGTTGTTTTACAAACATGGACGAAGACCGGTGCAACAACAGGAAGCTCGGCTGGCACAGGCATAAACGATGTTTCCGGAACACCCTTTAATTCAGGAGTAACAACGGTTACTTATTCTATAGAAGACCAGTCCGGCAACTCAAATCAATGTAGTTTCACGGTAACCATTAACGATACCGAAGACCCGACGATTACCTGTCCCGGTGATCTAACAGCCAATACTTCGGACGATGGAACCGGCGATTGTACAACTACAGTGAACCTGGGAACACCCACAACAGATGATAACTGTGGCATTAATTCAGAGATAGTACAGGTGGGGGGAACAACCATCGATCCTTTAACCTACCCGTTTCCTGTTGGGGTAACCACCGTAACGTGGATTGTTGAAGACAATGCCGGAAATACCGCAAGCTGTACCCAGAATGTAACGGTAGTGGATGATGAAAATCCTAATACCGTATGTAATGACATTACGATACAATTAGACAATACCGGCAATGCAACCATAACCCCTGCAGATATTGATGGAGGAAGTACCGATAATTGTGGTATTGATAATATAACAGCCGGGCAGACTGCATTTACATGCGCTGACCTGGGAACTAATTCTGTGCTGCTAACGGTTACCGATGATGCAGGCAACATTTCAACCTGTACAGCAATCGTAACGGTAGAAGATAATATTGCTCCCGACTTAACCTGCCCCGGCAATGTTACTCAGGATAATGACCCCGGAGTATGTACAGCAGACGTAACCGGTTTAGCACCAACGGCTACGGATAATTGTAATGTTGTATTACAAACGTGGACCATGTCCGGTGCTACAACAGGCAGTTCGGCAGCCACAGGGATTAACGATATTTCCGGAACGACATTTAATGCAGGAGTAACAACGGTTACTTATTCTATAGAAGACGCATCCGGCAACTCAAATCAATGTAGCTTTACGGTAACCATTAACGATACCGAAGACCCAACGATTACCTGTCCCGGTGATGTAACCGCCAATACTTCGGACGATGGAACCGGCGATTGCAGTACCACTGTAAACCTGGGAACACCCACAACAAATGATAACTGTGGTATAAATTCAGAGATAGCTCAGGTGGGTGGAACAACCATCGACCCTTTAACCTATCAGTTTCCTGTTGGGGTAACCATTGTAACGTGGATTGTTGAAGACAATGCCGGAAATACCGCAAGCTGTACCCAGGAGGTAACGGTAATAGATGATGAAAATCCTGCCATCACCTGTCCCGGTGATGTGACGGCATATACTTCGGACGATGGAACGGGTGATTGCAGTACAACCGCAAACCTGGGAACACCGGCAACAGATGATAACTGTGGTGTCAATACGGTCATAACCCAGGTAGGTGGAACAACCATCGATCCCTTAACCTACCAGTTTCCTGTTGGTATAACTACTGTAACATGGATTGTTGAGGATGATGCCGGCAATACTGCAAATTGTACCCAGAATGTGGAAGTTATTGATGATGAGAACCCAACCATTTCATGCCCTGCTGATGTAAGCCTGATGCAGGATGGTAGTGGCAGCTGTAATGCTGTCGTTAATGGGTTAACTCCTGTTACAGATGATAACTGCAGTGTTGTGTTGCAAACGTGGACCATGACCGGAGCAACCACAAACAGCTCTCCGGCATCCGGAATTAATGATGTTTCAGGAGAAACGTTTGAAATTGGCGTTACTACTGTCGAATATTATATCGAAGATGCTTCAGGAAACTCAGCCACATGTTCATTTACTGTGGAAATTTATGATGAAGTGGAAGGTGGATTAATCGAAGCAGACCAGGATATTTGTTATAATTCCATTCCGGCAGAATTAACCAATGTGACTTCAGCATCGGTTTGCGGAGGATATACTTATCAGTGGGAAAAGAAATCAGGAACAGGATCCTGGGGTGATATACCGGGAGCAACCGGGGAAAGTTATCAGGAAATAAATCCTCTGACAGAGATAACCTTTTATACCCGAAAAGCAATTTCTGACTTAGGGTATGGAACAGCCAGTTCGGATACGGTTACTATTACCATAACACCTGCTCCAACTGTATTTGCCGGTGAGGATACCACCTTATGTTATGGAACGCCCTATCAAATTTTGGATGCCGATACCACTTATTCCGGCGGAATAAGCTGGGAAATTTTAACAGGAAATGGAAGTTTAGATGATGTTAACATTCTTGATCCTACCTATACTCCGGTTTTATCGGATGGAGGAACTACGGTAGAATTGGTGCTACATGCTTCAGGTTTAAGCAATTGTAATGATGTCACTGATACTGTTCGTATTACTTACCTGTCCGAATTATTAGTTTCCATAGGAAAACCTAGTCCATTTCTTATTGATTCTACATCAACTCAAATCAATGTTTCCTTTAAAATCTCCAATCATCAGTATTTAAGTCTAATTGGATTATATTTAGTTTCTCCCCTTGATTCTGTTATTGAATTAAAACCTATATGTTCTAATATTGGAGCGATTCAACCTACAGAAGATATGGAGGTAGAGTTTTATAATGACCCGGATAATACGTCCGGATTAACAACGATATCTGATTGTGGACCTAATGATGGAGTGTATTTATTTTCCGGAGATTGGAAGAAAAAATTACATGGACAGGATCCGGCGAATGGTTCGTGGAGGTTAATGATTAAAGATTCATTAAACTTTGGATCTCCGGGTATTCTCGAAGAAGGGGAAATAAGGTTTGGAGACATCAACTATGAAGGTGATTTTGAGTCTGTTGTTTATGCTGAGTCATCAATAAATTTATCCATCAAAGGTCATACGGGTTCAGGTCCTGCCGCTATAACAACCCAGGCGTTGTCATTAACCGGTCTAACCACTTCTTGTTTTGGTCTTTGTGATGCTACCGCAGTAGGAACAGCCTCCGGTGGACAGCCTCCTTACGTTTTGTATGAGTGGAGCGATACACCCGACTTTAGTAATATCATTGCTACAACCGATACCGTTGACTTATGTGCAGGAACATTCTATCTCAGGATAACCGATTCGCATGGTTGTACAGCCATTGATTCGGTAACGGTTGAAGAACCACCTGAAATTGTAATTACAAGCGATACCGTGGTTCATAACTCCTGCTATGGGTACAATGATGGAAAAATAGCCCTGGCATTTAGCGGAGGAACAGGAACATTACAATATACCGTTGACGACGGTACCAACTGGTATAACAGCGGGGATACCATCGAGAACCTAAGTCCCGGAGAGTATCTGGTAATCATTGAAGATGTTAACCAGTGTTCTAAAGACACTTTAATAACTATTACTCAACCGGATCCGATAAATGTTGAAACATCCTATACCGATATAACCTGTACCGGTTATGATGATGGAGAGATAACAATTACAGCGACGGAAGGTACAGCTCCCTATGAATATTCAATTGATGATGCCGTTACGTGGCATTCTTCCGGAGTATTTACCGGATTGTCCGAAGGAACATATTATGTGGCGGTACAGGATGTTAATGGTTGTATCCGGTTTGGAGATACCATTGTTATTCAGGAAGCAATGCCGATGATTCTTTCTGTTTTGGATGTAGAGGATGAGTATAGTTGTTTAAACAGCAATAAACGAAGTGCTAACGAAACCGGATTAATCAGTATAGCAGTATCCGGAGGTTCAGGAGATTATCAGTATACCTGGCAATCCGGAGCAAGCACTATTCCAGGGGATGAGATTATAAAAAATCTTTCTGCCGGCACCTATGAATTAACCATCGAAGATTCTCGTGGCTGTGAAAAAGACACTACTTTTTTAATTGGTTATGACGATACTTTTGATGTTGAGCTTGATGTAATTGTTGCTGACACGAATGTTTGCTGGTATGAAACAGCTCATTTTACGTTTAATACATTCCAGGCTGATTCCATTGAAATTCAGGAATACAGACCCGTAACAAGCTTTTCTTATATTGAAGTAACCGGTGATAATATGGAATATGATTATTCTATTAGTCGAAATAATTACTTCAATATCAAAGCATTTAATAGTTATTGTGAAGATAATTATATGACCAAAGAATTTAGATATTTCCCCGATCGGGAGTTGAATATCGTTGAAAATGATGGTATTGAAAATGATACCATTGTATTATTAGGCGGTGACGGACGTTGGGAAGCGATAGCTTATGTTAATGATCAGAATGGGTTAATTGTAAACTGGACACCAACGGATGGGGTAGCTAATCCCGGAAGTTTGAATACCCTGGTTTCTTTGGCTGACTCAATGTGGTATGCCGTTACAATAACTACTGAAGAAGGTGGATGTACCGATACCGACTCAGTATTTGTTACGCATGTGCCCGATGTTTTACCTTATGACGGATTCTCACCCAATGGGGACGGTATTAACGATTTTTGGTATATCGAATTTATCGATAATTACAGGAATAATGTAGTTACCGTATTTAATCGTTGGGGAACCAAAGTTTTTGAGCAAAAGGGATACAATAACAATGATCCTGCCAGGCGATGGGATGGTTCGGCCAAAAACGGGAAACAGGTTGGCAGCGGTACGTATTATTATGTAATTATTTTGAATGAAGAAGAATCTTCTCCTAAAACAGGAGCCGTAACAATAATGCGATAGTATGAAAAAAAGAAAAATACTCATATGGATTGTGTTGAGTTTGGTTTTTGTTGCATCCGTAAAAGGACAGCAAGCACCATTCTATACACAATATATGTTTAACGACTATCTGGCAAATCCGGCTGTAGCCGGAGTTAATAACTATTTTCAGATTAGAGCAAATTCGAGAATACAATGGATTGGAATGGCAGAAGCTCCACGCACAATGAGTGTTTCTGCATACGGACCCTTTAAAGAAAAAAGTATGGGTTATGGAGGATATATCTATAACGATGTAACGGGGCCTGAGAGTAGATTGTCGTTAGGGGGTTCATATGCCTATAATCTGATGGTTACTGATATGATGCGCATATCCGGAGGAATAACCATTGGACTTATGCAGTATAAACTGGATGGAACAAAGATTAATATAGGCGACCAGGTGGGATATGACCCGGCATTTCCCGATGGCGTTGAATCGAGGATTATCCCGGATGCCAGTGCCGGAATCTATTTGTACTCCATGTATTATTATGTAGGGATCTCTGCCCATCAATTACTGGGAAATAAATTTGACCTCCATGGTGAACTAGATTCTGTGGATACTGATATGGGTATTAATCGGTTAAAGCAGCATATCTATCTTTCCGGAGGATACCACTTTATTTTAAACCGGGATTTTGTTTTACAACCCTCAGCAATGATTAAATATACGGGTCCCGGACAAATACAGGCGGAAATAAATCTAACAACCACGTACCAAAGAATGGTGTGGGGAGGACTGACTTATCGTACCGGTGATGCTGTGGCCGTTTTATTAGGATATAATTATGAAAACAAAATTTATTTTGGTCTTTCGTATGATATAACCGTATCTGATCTGCGGCGATACTCCAATGGAACTATTGAGGTAATGATTGGTTACCGGTTTAATGATATTAAATAGGGCATTTTAGCGTAAACTGTTTAAAAGCAAATGAATATTGTATAACCTGCTCGATGTGAGCCAGGTCTTTATGACACCTCCCTTGAAATATCGTTTTAGATCTTCTTTTATAAAAAATCGTTTATCTTTGTCGATTGAAAACAGTTACTTATACCATGAAAAAGATTTTTTATTTTATATCTATAATGTTTCTTTTGTTTGGTTGTAATGAATCACGTACACCAGATTATGTCATTCCTCCCGATGAGATGGTTTCTGTTCTGGTAGATATTCATCTTGCCGACGGGATGCTTACTTCATATGAAGTTAACCCTGAAGAACAAGTTAACGATTCAGTGAATATTTACAACATCCTTTTATATAACTATGGTTACAGCCGAAAAGATTTTGATACTTCATTATATTATTATGGAAAGAATATAGCACTTTACGATAAAATATATCATGAGGTGCTGAATAAACTTCATGAAATGGAAACTCAGCTTAGAGAGGAAAACCCTGAAGATGATCAACCCGCTCCAAACATTGATCGCTGATGCGACGAATCGCTGCTCATTATATTTTTCCGGTAATATCTGAACCCCTTAAAAATGGGATTATTGAGCTGGATGAACAGGACAGGATACTTCGTATCATTGATTCCAAAGGCAAATTATCCGAAAGCCGGAATCTTGAGTTTTATAATGGAGTGATCGTTCCCGGATTTGTTAATACGCATGGTCACCTCGAACTGTCAGAGCTCAAAAATCGTTTGGCGAAAAAAAGAGGATTGCCTTTTTTTATTCAGCAGATGATTGAATACAGAAAACAACCCCCATCAGATTTTACTTTTCAGTCAATAAAAGAAGCAGATGAGCGGATGGTTCAAAACGGGATAGTGGCAGTCGGAGATATTGCAAATACAGAGACCTCCATTGATGTAAAGAAAAAGAGCAAAATATTTTACCATACTTTCGTGGAAATGTCCGGATTAGGACCCGATTACCGCGAACGGTTTGATGCTGCTATGAAGCTTAGCAGTGCGTTTCAACAGCAAAAGCTTTCTTCCTCTGTAGTACCTCATGCTCCATATTCTGTTTCAGTCGATCTGTTTCGGTTAATCCAACAGGCGGCCCGCAAGGATGATTCCATTTTATCCATTCATAATCAGGAAAGTAAAGAAGAGAATGAAATGTTTATGCAGGGTTCCGGAAAGCTTTTTAAAGCCCTTAAAGCAGCAGGAGTTAATTTATCCCGTTGGAAAAAAAGTGAAAGAAGCTCGCTTCGGACCATCATGGATTTTTTGCCCCTGAAAAATCATATTTTATTTGTGCATAACCTCTATTCAACAGCCACAGAGATTAAGCAGGTAAGCGAAAACCTACCTAACAGCTATTGGGTTCTTTGTCCTTCATCGAACAGGTATATCGAAAATAAGTTGCCTGATTTTTCCGTTTTTCTCCGTTTTTCGGACAAGGTAACCCTTGGAACAGACAGCTTAGCCTCCAACCAAACATTATCTGTCTTGGATGAAATGAAAACGATTAACCGGCACTTTCCCGGGATAGCATTTCAAAAAATGCTCCAATGGGCTTCGCTAAATGGAGCCAGAGCCTTAAAAATTGAAGGTCGGTATGGAAGCCTGGAAAAAGGAAAATCTCCCGGACTGAATCTTATTTCAGGTTTTGATTTTGAAAAGATGCAAATTACAGAAGATAGCACAGTAAAGCGAATCGCTTAGTTTACCCCTTTGTTTTTAAGAAAAGTAACCGCCTCTTTGTCAAATTTAAGAATGTGGTCATCAAACCATTGTTCAAGGTAATGATAGATTTCCAAACACAAATCAGGTTTATCCTTTTCCAGGTCTTTTTGAAATTTTATAATCCGGTTAATGAATTCATTATGGTCTGATTTATGTTTATCGAAATGGGGATACTGGCAATCCTTAAAATAGATTTCTTCCTGAATAAAGTAGTGATCAATGAGATAGGCCAGTTGATAAAAAATATCGGAAACAGTGTCTTTACATTCATCCTGGCTGATAACGACTTTTAACTGATTGATTATTTCAAGAAACTTTTTATGTTGTTCGTCAATAATGCTTATATCAACGTTATATTCGTCTTTCCATTGAAAGGGTTCCGGACTTATCTTATTTTTCATTTTCCTCTGGTTAAAGTTTGTAGAAAAAACGCAATCGTTAATTTATAAAGAATTTTTTCTGGTTCAATTTTTAGCAAACATGCAATTTATTATCTACAAATTTACCAGTCTTATGATTAAATAAAATGATAATTATCATTATATCAGCAAAGTAAAGATGCTTAGGCGCTTTAATTTTTTTTTAGGCAATTTCGCATTACCTTTGGTAAGACTCGTTTACCTATGGATTCAAAGATCGTTTTAGTTGCTCCTTTAAATTGGGGGTTGGGACATGCCACAAGAGTGATACCCCTGATTGATAGTTTATATAAACATCAGTTCTCGGTTATTATTGCTGCCGACGGGAAGGCTTTGCGATTGTTAAAGCAGGAGTTTCCGGAAACTCCGTGTTTTCGGTTACCGGATATCGATGTTTTTTATTCCCCCAAACATGTTTTTTTAAAGATTTGCTTACAAATTCCTAAAATATTTATTAAAAGCATTGTTGAACATTTTAAGCTAAAAAAAATTGTAAAGAAATACCCGGTTGATATGATTATCTCCGATAACCGGTATGGAGTATGGAATAAGAAAACCTATAATATTTTTATTTCTCATCAGTTAAAATTAAGGCTGCCGAAAAGTATTTCTTTTTTGTCATTTATTTACCCGTTAATGCTAAAGCTAAGCTTAAAACCTTACGATGAGTACTGGGTACCTGATTTCGAACCGGGCAAAGATTTCTCGGGTCTGCTGTCACATCATCTTTCCGGCTTTTCGTCGGTTAAATATGTGGGTGTACTGTCCCGTTTTAACCGATACCTGAATGGTGAAACGATGAAAAAAAAATATGATATCCTGGTTATTCTTTCGGGACCTGAGCCACAGCGAACCATTTTTGAAAATATTATTTTTCAACAGGCAGAGGATAAAGATATAAAAGTAGCGATTGTTCGGGGTGTGGAGCAGAAGGAAGACGTAAAAAGCAGTGCGGATGTTTTTGGAGTGGTACATGCAGAACCCTTATTTCATCTCATTAAACAATCCGGATTAGTTGTTTGCCGGGCCGGTTATTCTTCCATTATGGACTTATTTGTTGCCGGGGCACAGGCTGTTCTTGTTCCTACTCCAGGGCAAACCGAACAGGAATATTTAGCCGCATATTTAAAACAAAAAGGATATTTTTACTCCGCTACTCAACAGAATTTTAGCCTGGATAACGCTTTAACAGAGGCAAAGAATTTTGCTCCTCCCCGGTATGAGCAAAAAGATAATGAAAGGCTGGAGAAAGAGATTAGTAACTTAAAATTAAAACTCCCGTAAGCACCAATCCGATGAACCAGCCTGAATACACTTCAAAAGGATGGTGACTTTTTAATTTCAGCCGGGAATAGCCGAGAAGTCCTGAAACCAATATGGCCGCCATAATAAAATATTCAAGATTGATATGTAGTCTGAAAGAAAGGGCAATAAGTGTTCCCGTTAATCCTCCAATGCCTGTCATATGTGCGCTGATTTTCCATTTAAAGGATAATAGAAAAAGCAAAAAAACGGTACAGGCGCTGGCAAGGATAAAAATATTTATGGTAACAGGTGCTCCCAGGCGCACTAATAGATAATATGCAAAAAAATAAAGCACAGCAGTAATAAAAAAGGGTACTAACCGCTCCTTTTTTTCTTCAAGGAAAATGGACTTAATAATTTTTTGAATAAAATAAAAAGGAATAAACGTTAGGGGTAAAACGGCCGTGCTGATAAAAACGATAAGAAAAATAATTTTTTGAGCTTCAAAGGGCAAATAGCTCAGTACTGTTTTGGTGTTAAAGAGAATAAGAATTCCAACCGTTGGCATGAAGAGGGGATGAAAAAGAAAAGAAAATGTTTTGGCAAAGTATTTACTCATTTTTAAAGCTCCTTTCGTAAACGTGCAACAGGGATGTTAAGTTGTTCGCGGTATTTGGCAACCGTGCGTCGGGCAATCCTGTATCCTTTTTCTTTTAAGATATTGGTTAGCTTATCGTCGGTTAATGGTTTTTTCTTATCCTCGTTTTCCACACAATTTCTTAGAATCGATTTTATTTCGCGCGACGAAACCTCGTCACCTGAATCTGTTTGTAGTCCTTCGGAAAAGAAATATTTGAGCGGATAAATTCCAAAGTGTGTTTGTACATATTTGCTGTTGGCAACCCTCGAAATAGTAGATATGTCAAGGCCGGTACGTTCAGCGACATCTTTTAGAATCATCGGTTTAAGCTGAGACTCATCACCTTCCAGAAAATAGTTATATTGATATTCTATAATCGCATTCATGGTAAGCATCAGCGTGTTTTGTCTCTGTTTTATGGCATCGATAAACCATTTGGCTGAATCGAGCTTTTGTTTTACAAAGGATATGGCCTCTTTATCGTTTTGTGTTTTTTGATCTTTTCTTTTTTGGGCATATCCTTTCAGCATGTCTGTATAGGTGCTGTTAAGCCGTAGCTCGGGAACATTTTTTGCATTTAACGATAATTGCAGCTCTCCATCTTTATTGTCTAAGATAAAATCAGGTACAATGGTCTGAACCGTCTGGCTTTGTGATTCGGAATAGCTGCTTCCGGGCTTGGGGTTAAGTTTTAAAATTTCGTTCACCGCATTTTTAAGTTCTTCTTCCGAAATATTTAACCGGGTAATAATTTTCTCATAATGTTTTTTCGTAAACTCCAGGAAATAATATTTCAGAATTTTTCGGGCCAGCTGTATTTCCGGTATCTCCTGATTTTTGTTTTCTATTTGCAGCAACAGGCACTCTTGTAATGTTCGGGCACCTACACCCACCGGCTCCATATCCTGTATAATCTTTAATACTTCGAGGAGCTCATCTTCGTCGGTTTCAATGTTTTGCGAAAAGGCCAGGTCGTTTACGATGGCTTCTATTTTTCGGCGGACATAACCGTCATCATCAATATTGCCGATTAAGTATAAGGCAAGCATTTCTTCCTTTTCGGATAAATTCCTTAGCCCGATTTGATGCTGCAGATGTTCATGAAAGCTTGTACCTACGGAATAAGGAATATCCTCTCTTTTGTCGTCTTTTGAGTAGTTGCTAACACTTAATTTATAGGAGGGGGTATCTTCGTCGTTAATATAATCATCCAGCGAAAATTCATCCGAATTATTATCGATACTGTCCTCTCCAAAATCTTCTTCCGGTTCGTTTAACTGTTCTTCTTCATCTCTTCCCTCTTCGAGCACAGGATTTTCTTCCAGCTCTTTTTTTATTCTCTGCTCGAGCTGGATCGTAGGGATTTCGAGCAGCTTAATCATTTGAATCTGCTGCGGCGAAAGCTTTTGTAATAATTTTTGTTGTAAACTTTGTTTTAACATCTACGGTGCAAATAACCTGTTTAAATATAGTTAAAATTCTGCATTTTTTGGTGTTCGGGGAAAAGGAATTACATCCCTGATATTTGTCATTCCGGTAACAAATAAAATAAGCCGCTCAAAGCCCAGTCCGAATCCACTATGTGGAACGGTTCCAAATTTCCGGGTTTCCATATACCACCACATTTCTTCTTCAGGGATATTTAATGCATGGATTCGGTTTTTTAGTTTGTCATAATTTTCTTCGCGTTGCGAGCCGCCGATAATTTCTCCAATTCTTGGAAACAGCACATCCAGGGCGCGAACGGTTTTACCGTCATCATTTTGCTTCATATAAAAAGCTTTGATGTCGATAGGATAGTCAGTAACCATGACCGGTTTTTTATAATGTTTTTCAACCAGGTATCGTTCGTGTTCTGACTGTAGGTCCGAGCCCCATTTTACGGGGAATTCGAATTTTTGTCCCGACTGGGTTAAAACATCAACAGCTTCGGTATAAGTTATTCGTTTAAATTTATTGTTCACTACAAATTTGAGCCGTTCAATGAGTTCCTTATCAAACATTTTGTTTAAAAATTCAAGGTCTTCGGCACAGTTTTCCAGGGCGTAGGATACCAGGTATTGAAGAAAATCTTCGGCTAAGTCCATATCGTCGTGGATATCGTAAAAGGCCATTTCGGGTTCTATCATCCAAAATTCGGCCAGGTGTCGGGGGGTATTCGAATTTTCGGCTCTGAAGGTAGGGCCAAAAGTATATACATTCGATAAGGCTGTTGCTCCCAGCTCAGCTTCTAACTGTCCCGAAACGGTAAGGTTGGTTTCTTTGCCAAAGAAATCTTCCTCATAATTAATGTTCCCCGCTTCATTTTTTGGCGGGTTAACCGGGTCTAGAGTGGATACCCTGAACATCTCTCCTGCACCTTCGGCATCAGAACCGGTAATGATAGGTGTATGTAAATAATAAAAATTACGGTCATTAAAATATTTATGGGTAGCAAAAGCCATCGCATGCCTTATTCTGAAAACGGCTCCAAAGGTGTTGGTTCTGAAGCGTAAATGAGCGATTTCACGTAAAAACTCCATTGAATGTCCCTTTTTTTGCAGGGGATAGGTGTCGGCATCAGCCGTGCCATACAGCTCAATCTCCCGGGCATGTATCTCTACCGACTGTCCTTTTCCTAAAGATTTTATCAGGGTACCGTTGACACTTAAACTGGCTCCGGTAGTTATTTTTTTGATTAAATTTTCGTCAAAATTAGCGATATCAACAACAATTTGTATGTTGTTGATGGTAGAACCGTCGTTTAGTGCTATAAAAGCAATATTCTTGTTGCCCCGCTTGGTTCTTGCCCATCCTTTAACATTTACTTCCCGGTCTACTTCCGTTGATTTTAATAAATCCTTAATAAAACTTCTTCTTAAATCCATAATCTTAACGTATATAATTTCTAAAACACAAAAATAATATTTTTCGAATGATATGAAACGTCAATCCAATTATAATTGATTAAAACCTGATTCACGGGCTTGATTTTTTTATATTTTTTTTGTAAATTTTAAAAAAAGTTAAGCGCCTGCCTGTTTCTGACTCAAGTTATTGATTTTCAACAACAGCTTGTAAAATTAGAAAATAATAATAAAAAAAGATATACCATGGAAAAACTGACCATTGACATGAATGTTTTCGAAAAGAAAGAACAAAATGACCAGGCATTGTTAGCCATTAATGAAATTGTTGATGAGTTTCACCGGTTAATTCCATCCGGGCCTCCTATGGGTTTTAAACCGATCAGGCTGATTAATGATTTGCAAGCCGGCCCCACCTTTTACTGGCCTTTGGGAAAAGACTATTACAAGATTGGATTAAATGTATCCGGTGTACACTTTAATCAGATTGCATTTCAGTTTTCACAGGAATTGTGTAGAATTTATTGTGATCCGAGAATTAACAGTTGGTTGATAGAATTATTATGTCATGTATCGGCATTATATGCATTAGGTTTTTTAGCCAATAAGTGGGAAGATCATCCACCCCAAAAAGAGCTTGAAGACTATTGGTTTGATTTTGATTCATACAAGAGCAACCTGCTGGGTGCTGCTTTTAGCAAGGTAGATATGGTTAAATACCAGGTATCCAATGAGTGGGTAGAATATCAGGTGAATAAGTTAAGAAAGAAGGACCGGTTAAACCGGGGGAAACTGTTAATTATTGCGTATGAACTGTTGCCTATGTTTAAGAAATATCCCGAAAGCTGGAAAATGTTACCGTATGTAGGCAAAAGCTCTGTTCCGCCTCCTCCCGACGATCCTAAAAGCCTGGTTACCAAAAGGGATACAAAACCTGATTTTCAAAAGCTTATCAACATGTTGCCGGACGAGCTGAATATTTTTGCGGATAAGTTTTTTACCAAGATTGGTGCTAAAAATTATACCAATTAGTATCAATGAACGAGTGTTTTATGGACATTAAAATTTTGGGTTATGGAAGAACGTTTAGTAACAATTGCCATTCATAATTACCAGCGGGCCGAAATAATACGTACCCGGCTCGAGGCTGAGGGAATCAAATGCTACCTGAAAAATGTAAATCTCATTTATTCCTCTGTTTCAGGAGGAGTAAAAGTACGTGTTAATTCGGGCAATCTGGAAAAAGCATTGCGTATTGTAGAGAAGATAAGCGAGCAGTTCCGGCAGGAAGAAAAAGAAACCGATGAAACCGATTCTAAAAACGTACAGAAAATACTGGTGCCCATTGATTTTAGTGATTATTCGGTTAATGCATGCCGTTACGCCGTTGGTCTGGCCGAAAGGCTTAATGCAGAGATTAAGCTTTTGCATGTTTACTATAACCCCATTATTAACTCCATGCCGCTTACCGATACCTATTATTATCAGGTAAATATGGATGAGATCATCCGGGAGATTGAAGTGCGTGCCAAAGAAAACATGGAAAGCTTTTATAATGATTTGATGGAGAAAATTGAAAGAGATCATATCGAAGGAGTTAAGATTGATTACGAGCTGATAAGTGGTATTGCCAGTGATGAAATAATTGCTAAAAGTGAAGAATATAAGCCTGAAGTAATTATTATCGGAACAAGAGGACAGGGTGAGCGGGAAAATGATTTGATTGGCAGTGTTACCGCCAAAATTATTGAAGATGCCCGAATCCCTGTTTTGGTCATACCTGAAGATTCTATTTATCAGGGCATTGCTACCATTAATATTATGTATGCTACCGATTTCGATGAGTCGGATTACAACGCAATGAAAAAACTGATGAATATTGTTGCTCCTTTTGATATCCGTTTATACTGTGTGCATATTGGTACTCCCGACTCCAATGTATGGGATAAAGTAAAGATGGATAGCCTTAAAACGAAACTTAAAGAGCAATATGGAGATTATGAAGTAGAATGTTCTATCATCGAAGAGGAGGATTTTTTGAAAGGAGTACAGGAGTTTGTTCGGAATAAGAATATCGATATCATTTCGATGGTAACCCATAAAAGGAACATTATTTCTAAATTATTTAATCCCAGCAAAGCAAGAAAGGTACTTTTTCATACCAATATTCCGTTTATGGTTTTTCATTCGGATAAATAACCGGATAATGCATTTGCCATCATTAAATCAACCCGGGTGGTTATTTTGATATTTTCAGGATTACCCGCTACCAGGTTGATTTTTTGTTTTGCTTTTTCGGCTACACTGGCATCATCTGTAAATAGGGGGTCAAAAGGCTGTTCATAAGCTTTTCGAATGATTTTACTTTCGAAAGCCTGGGGGGTTTGAATGAGTTTATATTTTGTTCGGTCAACAGGGTGGTTTTTATCTTTATTTACCTGCCGCACAGAGTCCGCGATATCAATATACGGGATCGCATTCCCTTTTAACGTGGCAGTTTCAAAAACGCGTTGTATGGTTTGTTGATTCACCAGCGGACGAACACCGTCATGAATGGCGACAACACCTTCCGAATCAATTTTTGTTAAGGCATTTCTCACCGAATGGTAGCGTGTTTTACCTCCGGCAACTATTTCATGCTTAAGGCTAAAAACATATTTATGGCAAAGCTCCTTCCAATAGGCTATCTGCTCTTCAGGTAAAGCCACAATAATTTTTATGTCAGGGTTAAAGCGAACAAAGGCAGTAATGCTAAGCATTAATACCGGGGTTCCGTTAATCTCTAAAAACTGTTTTGGAACCGTACTTTTCATCCTTTCGCCGGAGCCTCCGGCAACGATAATAGCAAAATGTTTCACAATGAATATCCTACTTTTTTTTCAAAGATAATGAATAAATAATTAGTGTAGCGATTATCCATTTTTAAGATCTTATTACCGGCAAAGAAAGGAGCTCAAAAATTTTTTCTTTTGCTGTAGGGTTTCATTTTTTCTTCCCGGATAAATAAAAGGCTTTTAAAAAGTAATATGTAAAATATACTATTGGTAAAAATTTAAATCGAATCGGCATCATATAAATACCGTTTAATACTTCGTTTGGGTGTTTTCTTAAATTCTTCGGGCCATATTTTAATGCTGGAGATTTGCATATATTTGGCCAGCGAAGTATTAATTTCACTTTTATACCCTTCCATGATTTCGTTCAATCCCGACTCACTTACTTTATCTATATCAACCAACTCATAATCCGGATATACCAGCGCAATCAACTTGTTGTCTTTTTCAATCACAACCGATTCCTGTACGTAAGCTAAATTGTTTATTCTGGCTTCGATCTCTTCGGGATAAATATTCTCGCCTGAAGGTCCGACAATAACACTTTTACTTCGTCCTTTAATAAAAACAAAATTTTCTTCATCGGTAACACCCAAATCACCGGTATGTAACCATCCGTCTTTATCAATGGCCTGTTCGGTGGCTTCCACATTTTTATAGTACCCGTACATTAAATTTTCTCCACGGACTAAAATCTCGCCCACCTCTTTATAGGGATCCTTCGAATCAATCATTATTTCAAGGGTATCAACCAGCTTCCCGGAGGATCGGTATCTTGTTTTGTCCCAGTTGGCATAGCTGATTAACGGACCACATTCAGTCATTCCGTAACCAACCGAATAGTTGAATTTTATCTTGTTCAGAAAGGCTTCAACATCTTTGTTCAGGGCAGCACCTCCCAGTACCACTTCTTTGAAATTACCGCCAAACACATCGGTAAGTTTATTTTTAATTTTCTGGTAAATGGCTTTGTCAAGGATAGGAACATTGAGCAATAGCTGCATCGATTTCTTGTCCAGTAATGGTAAAATCTGTTTTTTGTAGATTTTTTCAATGATCAACGGGACAGTGATAACAATGGCAGGCTTTACTTCCTGGAATGCCTGGATCAGTATTTTGGGCGAAGGGGTGCGGGTTAAAAAGTGAATATGGCACCCTACCGTAAACGGCCATAAAAATTCAAAAGCACATCCGTAGGTGTGCGCTAACGGAAGAAACGAAACAATACGGTCTCCGGGGTTTAAGGGCATATTTCTGTGTGCATAGCGAACGTTGGCCGCCAGGCTGTTCAGAGGCAAAACAACCCCTTTTGAAAAACCGGTAGTCCCCGAGGTATAGTTTAATACTCCCACCTCTTCGTTGGAAATCTCGTCGAACGCTAATTTTTGGGCGGTTATTCCGCCGGGAAAAAATTCTTCGTAAAGCTCATCAATTTTTTGTAAGGTCTCGTTTACTTTTTCATTTTTGCCCTCAACAAGCATTCTGAAATCGGTAAGCGAAAAAATTGCTCTCAGGTCAGGCATACTGCTTTCATCTAAGTTTTCCCACACAGGATCTCCGGTAAACAGTACAATAGAATCGGAATGATTGACAATATGATGAACATCATTGGGCAGAAAGTCCGGAAGGATAGGAACCACCACTGCACCATAGGTTACAATCGCTAAATAGGTCATGGCCCAGTTGGCCGAATTTTTTCCGATTAAAGCTATTTTATCTCCTTTTTTTACATTACATTCTTCGAACATAATATGTATACGGACAATTTTTCTTGCTACTTCACCATATGTGTAACTTTTGCCCTGGTAGTCGGAAAGTGCCGGATAGTCCCAGTTTTTTATTATACTGTCTTCAATGTACTTGATGAAATTTTCTGGTATCATAGCATCAAATTTTGATGAAACAAAGAATGTAAACTTAAAAAATAAAAGCTGTATAATCAAATAAGTATATGCAGTTTATTTTATAAAAAAATAGTATGTGACTGAGAATGTTTGCAATAGAATGTTGTGTGCGAGGGTGCGGTAAGCTTTTTTTAGGGTTACAACGATTTTTACCCTTCTGTTCCATCAGGAAAAATTGTTGAGAACGAGCATGGACCGACCCCCTCCGGCAGTCAGACTTTAGCAACCCTGATTTTCATTATCAATACGTTTCGTTAACTTTTTGGACTCCCATCAGGTTAAAGAATATTTTGTACATTTGCGGGTCTGAACCCTATAAAAAAATTATAATGGACAAGGTTGAAAAGGCAAGACAGCTTACCATCCGGTTAAAAGATAAATCTCCCGAAGAGGTTTTAATGTTTGCCATTGATCATTTTGGACAAAAAATTACTTTTGCTTCGAGCCTGGGTGCCGAAGACCAGGTAATTACTGATATGCTTAGTAAAATCAAAAGGAACATTACGATTTTTACGCTGGATACCGGAAGGATGTTCCCGGAAACCTACGACATCCTTGAAAAGACTTGTAATTATTACAACATCAGGATAAAAGTGTATTTCCCCGACTATAAGAAAGTTGAAGAGATGGTAGAAGAAAAAGGCATAAACCTTTTTTATCGAAGTGTGGAGAACCGGCAAAGGTGTTGCTTTTTACGGAAAAAAGAACCGTTAAAAAGAGCGTTTCAAGGGATGGATGCCTGGATTTGTGGTTTGCGCAAGGAACAGTCGGTGACCCGGATAAATAATAAAGTGGTTGAATGGGACGAGCAAAACGGCCTGTTTAAGATCAACCCGTTGATTGATTGGTCCGAACAGGAGCTTTGGGATTACATCAGGCAACATAAAGTTCCGTATAATGAGCTTCATGATAAAGGTTTTCCAAGCATTGGCTGTCAGCCCTGTACGCGGGCGGTAAAACCGGGTGAGGATGTCCGTGCCGGAAGATGGTGGTGGGAAGAACCCGAGAAAAAGGAGTGCGGACTCCATAACCGGCCTTCCAAAAAGTAATGCGCTTCGAATGTGATTTTTAACCAGGCAAATGTATTATTGCCCTTCTCTAAGCGTTATATTCTTTCTGCAACCAGTCACATATTCGGTTTTTTTTTGCTTTCTAACCTCAAAATATATAGTTTTTGAAAAGGATTCATTAACTTTAAATTTAGAAATAAAACGGTCATCCCGTAAAATTTTACAGGTAAAAAAAGATGAGTCGCCGATCGCTTTTTATAAATGTATTTTTTGATATTGTTGCCTTGCTTGTTTCGCTGGGCCTCATATTATGGATCAAACCCGGAGAACCATCCTCGTATTTTCCCCGATATACCCTTCCGCTTATTGTTTTTATAACCCTATGGGTGCTTGTTTCTTTGATCGCTAAAAAATATTCAGCTCCCGAGCGACTAAGGCTTAGACGTGCATTCCTGCATATAATTATCACCAATATATTTATTACGGGGATCATTACCATTTTAATGTTTCTTTTTCAATCCCAAAATTATTCGCGGTTGATTGTTTTTGGAACCATTGGCATTGCGGCTGGATGGGAGCTTATTTTTGCCTTTTGCGATTATTACATTTGTAACTCCCCGGCAGGAACGGATAACTCCAAAGTTTTTGAGAGTTATCAGCGTATTGTAGGAAGGGAAGACGCAATTCCAAAGGCGGAGCCTTTTCCCCCGGAAATATCCCTCGATCCTGTTCCGGAAAATATCCGGGAGACCATTGTTGAAGAAGCCGGAGTAGAGGTTTTTCAGTTCTTAACCGAAAATATAGACCTGAATATTCCGAACTATTCGTTACTGGCAACCACCACCCGCTTTAATGTGAATAAACTGCCCGAGAAAGCGTATCATAAACTGGTAAACTTAAAACGTATCAACGATATTCGCTTTATCAATAAGTTTTTTGAGTCGGTTAACCGGAAGCTGTTGGATGGAGGTGTTTTTATAGGATGTGTCGAGACCAAAGACCAGCGGAAAAAACGCATATTACATAAATATCCTCCGGTACTGAATCGTATCTATTATTTGCTGGATTTTATTTTAAAACGGGTATTTCCGAAGTTTAACCTTACCAAACGCATTTACTTCTTTTTTACCCGGGGAAACAACCGGGTGATATCCAAAGCAGAAACTTTCGGGCGGTTGTATTCGTGCGGGTTTAAAATCGCGAATGAAAAAGAGATCAAAGGGTGGCTCTATTTTGTAGCCCTCAAAATCAGTGATCCTTACTTTGATATGGAACCGACCTATGGACCGCTGGTAAAGTTGAACCGTATTGGAAAAAACGGAAAAAAAATTCAGGTATATAAGTTGCGAACCATGCATCCCTATGCCGAGTATTTGCAGGAGTATGTTTACGAGAAATCAGCACTCGAAGAAGGAGGGAAGTTTAAAAATGATTTCCGGGTAACCACGATCGGTAAATTTTTTCGTAAATTTTGGATCGATGAGCTGCCTATGTTGATCAACCTGTTCCGGGGCGATTTAAAAATTGTAGGTGTACGTCCCCTGAGCAAACACTATTTTGGGTTATACTCGAAAGAACTACAGGAAAAAAGAACAAAAGCCAAGCCCGGCCTTATTCCTCCGTTTTATGTCGATTTGCCCAAATCACTCGATGAGATTCAGGCCTCGGAGTTAAAGTACCTTAAGGCTTACGAAAAACATCCGCTGTTAACCGACTGGAGGTATTTCTGGAAAGCTGTCTGGAATATCTTATTTAAAAGAGCACGAAGCGCATAGTGTTTTATTGATGTAAAGCGAAAGATTAATTTATAATGAAGAAAACGGTATTTATCCTTTTGGTAATGATTTCAAACCTGTCCATAGCACAGGAAGTGTATTACCATACCTCAAACCAGTCCGTTTACGAATTTCTGGATGAGTTTGCTACGCTGGGTGTTATTGATTTAAATACAACGGTAAAACCATACTCGCGGATTTTTATCGCCCAAAAGCTGAAAGATATCCGCGAAAGCGAACACCCCCTCAATAAAAGACAGCAGGCTGAGCTGGATTTTTATTTCAAGGATTTTGCGAAAGAACTGAAAGAAGATAAAAATTTCGACAGGCGGCTTGATATTTTATACTACAAAGATTCATTGTTTTCTTTTTCTGTCAATGCTATCCTGGGAACAGAATATTTTATGAATGACAGCGGTAGCTTTTACCACCGGTGGAATGGTGCAGAAGCCCATGCATATGTAGGGGATCACTTTGGGTTTTATGCCAGCTTACGCGATAATCATGAAAGTGTGTTTCTGGCCAAAGAAGACTTCCTTACCCGGCGGATGGGAGCAAATTATAAGTATGTGGATGATGGAGGGGATTTTAGTGAAATGCGCGGAGGGCTCACCTATAGCTGGAGCTGGGGGTCTTTTGGTGTGGTTAAAGACCATTTTCAGTGGGGCAACAACTACCAGGGAGCTAATATCTTTTCGGGAAGAACGCCTTCTTTTGCTCACCTTAAATTGCAGCTCAAACCGGCCAAGTGGTTCGAGTTTAACTGGGTCCACGGGTGGCTGGTGTCGGAAGTGATCGACAGTGCTTCCTCCCTGACTTTTACCAATGCCTATGGCACCGACCGCCGGGATATGATGTTTAACAAATACCTGGCAGCGAACCTCTTTACCTTTAAACCCCTGGATAAACTCTATATCTCGGCAGGAAATTCGGTGATATACAGCGCCAGCGGACCGCAGCTACAGTATTTAATTCCTGTGATGTTTTACAAATCGGTGGATCATACCTATAATGCTACCGATAAATCGGGACGCAATGTGGGCCAAAATTCACAAATGTTTTTTGATATAAGTTCGAGAAATATTAAAAAAGTCCATCTTTCGGCTACGCTGTTTATCGATGAGCTGTCTACCAGCCGCTTTTTGAATGATACCGTATGGAATTTCTGGAGCATAAAAACAAGCATGCGAATAACGGATCTGATTCCCAATACATTCATCACAGCCGAATATACCAAAACCATGCCGTTAACCTACAAGCATCATATTCCAACCACTACGTTTGAGAGTAACGGGTATAATCTTGGCCATTACTTAATGGACAATGCACAGGAAGTGTATCTGGCATTGCAGGTAAAACCGGTAAAAACACTGTCGTTAAAATTTGCATGGATGCTTGCACAAAAAGGAAAAGATTATGATGAGCTAGGAGGCTCCCGGCTGGGAAATCCCTTTATAGATGAGGTAGAATGGGAAAATCAGTCGTTGTCATTACAGGCTCGTTACCAGGTAATAAACGATGGCTATCTCTTTATCCATTATCTTTACAGTAATATTACCGGCGAGTTGGATAAGTACACTCCCCGGGTGTATCATGGAAAAATGAGTACCTTCTCTTTTGGCGCTAATTTTGGATTCTAACCTTTTTTGTGGTATTCATCAAAACTCCATAATCCTGGATTTTTCAATTTTTACGCAGACGACATAAAGGGTAAGCCTTACAGGTGATCTTTTGCAGCAGTTTGGTTCACAAAAAGGAGAATATGAGGGTGGAATAAAGAAAGAGGTTTTAAGCAAGTGAGGGTTTCGCTTTGAGCGAAGCCCTCACTAATAGTAAATTTCAAAAACACACCGGGACTGAATGACTGCAAGTAATAAACCTCAAGGTTTCAAAAACCTTGAGGTTTTCAGTATTTCAAATAAAACCTGCCGAGGCAGGGGGATCAAGAGGGTGGTAAAAAGAAAGATTGTTTTTATCCCGGATGGCACAAAGATAGAGCCGACCCGATTATTTAGAATATTGCATCTGTTTTGATCCGCTCAGAGGATTCTTTTGAATGGTATGAACGAGCCGGTTTAATACACCTTCCTTTTGTTCATGACTTAATTTTGTGCTTTCCGTAATGTAGATATGGTCCATGGTTTCCATCCCGCAAAATTCAAAAACACCTTTATCCTGAGTGGTTTTTAAGCTGTTGAAGATGTCCATATCTTTAAGAGACTGCTCATCCATTCCGGCCGAAGTAATTAAACGTACCCGTTTTCCTTTCAACAAACCTTCAATACCCTTGTCGGTGACTTTAAAGGCAAAACCATGGGTAAACACCCGGTCGATATACCCTTTTAATATCGCCGGGAACGCATTCCACCACAGAGGATAGATAAACGTTAACTCATCGGCCCATGAAATATAACTTTGCTCAACCAAAATGTCGGGGCAAACATTCCCTTCTTTTAAATATTTAAGCTCCTCGTAACCCAATACCGTACTGAAGTTCATGGAGTACAAATCCCTAATTTTTACTTTATCTCCCTGTGCTCTAAAAGTGTCTTTGATACTGTCCTTTACCTTGTAATTTAAACTGTCTTTTCGCGGATGGGCGATTATTATTAAGTGGTTCATTTATTTAAAATTTTTTAGTAGAAATAGTACAAAAAGCGCTTAGGATTGTTCACCGGTTTTTGTATTCACTGAAAATGTGGAAAATTAAACCCATGCCCGCCGGCTGTTTCCTGTCCAAAAAATTTTCTTTTGCCGGGTTGATGGTTTCGGTTGGGGAATTTTCTTTAACAAAAAAGTAATACTCCATTAACGCAGGATACCATTTTTTTGTTAAAACTTGTTTTTTTAATAAACTCCGGAAACTTTTAATAAAATTTTTGTTTCCAAAGTTTTTTTGGTTAGTTTTGCTCTCAAATTTTAAAATTATGGATAAAGAACTGCAAAATATTCTGGAACGGGTAGGGGCACTTTACAGTAAATATGGCATTAAAAGTGTTACCATGGATGATGTTGCCCGGGAATTAGGCATGTCTAAAAAAACGCTTTATCAATATGTTGAGAATAAAAACGATTTGGTAGAAAAGGTATTGGATTATCTTTTATTTGAGAGAGAGTGTGAGTTTTTAGAAATTTTTGAAAAAAATTATAATGCCATTGAAGAGTTGATTACTGTGGGAATACAGGTCATTAAATCAATCAAATATCAAAACCCGGCAACGGAATACGATTTACAGAAATATTATCCTGTTTTGTTTAATAAGTTGCAAAATATACGTAAGGAAAGAATGTATAATGCGACCCTTAAAAATATTCAGAAAGGCAAACAAGAAGGATTGTTCAGAAAAGAATTAAATGAAGAGATTATCGCTAAAATTCAAACCAGCCGGTTTTTGAATTTTAGTGCTGATGAGTTTTTTGATCCCCAGGAAATGCTTAAGCCGGAAAATATTTTGGAATTATTCATTTATCATATTCGTGGTATTGCCAACCAAAAAGGGATTGAAGAGTTGGATAAAACACTTAAAACAATTGATATACAGGAATTTTTGATATAAATGTTAAAACGATTCAGATCATGATGAAAAACAAATTTTTAATTGTAGGTATAATTTTGATGTTGGGTTTTTCCGGCGGCTGGGCGCAGGAAAACACTGCTTCGCTGGAATTATCGTTGCAGGATGCGTTGGATTATGCCCTTCAGAATAATATAACTCTGCAAAATGCGGCACTGGACATTGAGGCGGCAAGAAAAAAAGTGTGGGAAACCACAGCCATAGGATTGCCTCAGGTAAACGGGAACTTCAATTACCAACATATTCCGGGCGACCTGCCCACCTTTGATATGGCGGATCCCATGACCGGTGAAACACAGTCCATCAAGCTGGGTGTAAAAAACAGCTCAACCTATTCGCTTACCTTGTCGCAGCTTATTTTTAGCGGCGAATATATCGTAGGACTGCAGGCATCGAAAACATTTTTAAAGATTTCGCAGTTAAGCCACGAGAAACAGAATATTGAAACAAAAAACGGGGTGATTACCAGTTATGTTTCGGTGTTAATTCTGGAACGGAATAGAGCCATTACCGACTCATCACTACAAAATATTGAATCGCTGCTCAATGAAACCCGGCAGCTTTATAAGCAGGGTTTTATGGAGGAAACAGATGTAGACCAGCTGCAGATTACTTACAACAGCCTGGTCAATACCCAAAAAACCATCGAAAGACAGATAGATATTTCGCGCAAGCTGTTTAAGGTATTGTTAGGTACCGGTTTAAATACCCGGCTGGTATTAACGGATGATTTAGAACAGCTGGAGGCAACGATGATTCATTCTTCAGCTAACATTCCGGAGTTTGATCTGATGGAAAATATTGATTACCGGCTGGCCGAAAATCAGGAACGCGTTTCGGAGCTGAACTATAAGCGGGAGAAAACAAAATATCTGCCTGCCATTTCGGCATTTTATACCTACCAGGATAAAACCAATAAGGCTGCTTTTGATTTCACCATCAATAATATTATTGGTGTTAATGTAGATGTTCCGATTTTTTCAAGCTTTCAGCGGAATGCCATGGTAAAACAGGCAAAGATTGAGCTGGAGAAAGCACAAAATAATAAAGCACTGGCAGCAGAAAACCTTGTTATACAATCGCAGCAGGCAAGGTATAGTTTTTTGGAAGCCCGGGAAAAATACGACCTTGCTCATCAAAACCTGGCGCTTTCTCAAAAGGTTTTTGAGAACACCTCAAAAAAATATAAGCAGGGAATGGCTTCGAGCATGGAGCTTACCCAGGCCAATAATACTTACCTGCAAACCCAGTCGGAATACATCAATGCATTATTCGAACTATATAAATCAAAAATTGAACTGGATAAAATTTTAAATGAACTATAACCATGAAAAGGATATTAACGATTGCAGCAATAGTGCTCCTGGCTGCTTGCAGCCAAAAAACAGGCAACAAAACATTGGATGATTTACAATCAAAAAGAGATTCGTTACAAACCCTGGAGTTTGATATCGAAAAGCAGCTGAACACTATCGATGCTCAGATTGCATCACTGGATTCGACGGTTAATCCCGATGATAAAAAAATCATCAAAAAAATTGCACAGCAGAAAAACAAAATCGTTTCTGTGGAGGCCAAAATAAGGAAACTGGAAAACCAGATGACTGCCCGCGAACAAAAAACGCTGGTTCCGGTATCGGTAAAAGAGATAAAACCTGAAACCTTTGATCACTACATTATTACGTATGGTGAGGTTAAAGCGAAAAACTATGCCATGATTAGTCCTGAGATGAATGGCCGAATCGAAAAAATTCATGTTTCGGAGGGTGAATATGTAAAGGAGGGACAATTGCTGGTTTCGTTAAATACCGAATCTATAGATAAACAGATAAACGGTGTAAAAAGCAGTCTGGAGTTAGCCGTAAAAACATTTCAAAAGTTGGATACCCTCTGGAAGCAAAATATTGGTTCTGAAATAGATTATTTATCGGCAAAAAACAATAAAGAGTCGCTGGAATCACAGCTGGCATCATTGAAGGCACAAAAGCGAATGGCTCAGATCAGCGCACCCTTTAACGGGATTGTGGATAAAATTTTCCCCAAAAAGGGAGAGTTAGCGTCACCAACCATGCCGGTTCTCGAACTGGTTAATTTAGGGCGATTAACCATAAATGCAGATGTTAGCGAAGCCTATATCGGAAAAATTAGTAAAGGACAAATGGTAGCGCTTACTTTTTCTGCTTTACCCGAAATAAACATCAAAACGCCTGTAATCCGCATTTCTAAGATTATCCATTCGGCCAGCAGAACCTTCGAAATAGAGATGGAAATAGATAATCCGGGAGAGAAAATTAAACCGAATATTGTTTCAACCATTAAGGTGAATGATTTTTCTTCGGATAATGCTTTTGTAGTTCCCTCAATGGCTGTTAGAAAAGATGTCTCAGGTCAATATGTTTATACGGTCGAACCGCAGGACAACAAAAATATTGTGGCTAAAAAATATGTGAAAACAGGATTGTCGTACGAAGAAAAAACGATGATTCCCGAAGGCTTACAAAAAGGAGAAAAGGTTGTGATAGAAGGATATCACCTGGTTAGCTCGGGGGTAGAAGTAAATCTTGTAAAATCAAAAGAAAAAAAATAAGCAATGTCAATAAAAGAATTATCGGGCAAAGTGGTAAGGGAGTTTAAGTTAACCACCCTGGCCTTACGAAATAAAAATACGGTATACCTTTTAACCCTCTTGTTGTTATTTTTTGGGGTATACTCGTACCAAAGTTTACCCAAGGAGTTATTTCCCGAAATTGTTTGGCCGCAAATCATGGTACAAACCATTTATCCGGGAAACTCACCCGCGGATATTGAAAACCTGATTACCCGTCCGCTGGAAAAGGAACTGGAAAATGTGCGTGGCTTAAAAGAGATTACCTCCATATCAGCGCAGGATGCATCCATGATTTTTGTTGAGTTTAATACGGATGTTGACCTGGAAAATGCGCTGCGAAGGGTTAAAGATGCGGTGGATGTTGGAAAGAATGAGCTCCCGCAGGGAGCCACTGAATTGCAGGACCCGCTGGTTTTTGATCTCGATTTTTCTGAATTTGCCATCATTAATATTAACCTTTCGGGTGATTATAGCGTGGAGGAGCTGAAATATTATGCCGAGCAGCTGCAGGATGAGTTTGAGCGTATCCCGGAAGTATCCAAAGCACTTATCGAAGGGGTAAACGACCGGGAGATAAAGGTAAATGTCGACCTGATGAAGCTCGAAGCGCTGGATATCTCTTTTTACGAAATTACCAGTGCCATTCGCAATGAGAATATTACCATGTCGGGAGGTGAAATTTTGCTTGGACAAACACGCCGGAGTATCCGTACCATTGGTGAGTTTGAAAAGGTAGAAGAGCTCGAAAATATCATCATCAAAAGTGAGGATGGACGGAATGTATACCTGAAAGATGTAGCTGAAGTAGTGGATGGCTTTACCGAACCTACAAGCTTTGCACGGTTAAATAAAGAATCCGTTGTTTCCGTTCAGGTCGTGAAAAAAGGAGGCGAAAATTTACTGTCTACCACCGATAAAGTGTACGAAAAGCTCGACCAGAGTAAAGAGAATAATCTTTTACCCGAAGGGCTGGATATAACCATCACCAACGACCAGAGCGAAATGGTGAACATGCAGTTGAGCAACCTGGAAAACAGTATGATCATGGGCGTAATATTTGTGATTATTGTGCTGTTTTTCTTTCTGGGTACCCGAAATGCACTTTTTGTAGGACTGGCTATTCCAATGTCGATGTTTATTTCTTTTGTGGTCATCGGGGTCATCGATTTCAGAATCAACATGATTGTTCTCTTTTCGCTGATTCTTGCCCTCGGAATGCTGGTAGATAATGCCATTGTGGTGGTCGAAAATATTCACCGGTTTATTGACAATGGTTACTCACCATGGGTAGCCGCAAAAGAGGCGGTAGGCGAAATCGCCATGCCGATTATTGCATCTACCGCAACAACGCTGGCTGCATTCTTTCCGCTTGCTTTGTGGAAAGGGATTATGGGCGAATTTATGAAATACCTGCCCATTACCCTTATCATTGTCCTCACCTCATCGCTGTTGGTTGCCCTGGTTATTATCCCGGTAGTTTCGGCAACCTTTAACAAAGAAAAAGACACGAACGGCAACAATAAAAAAAGGTACCGCAGAAAAAAAGCCTTAATGGTTGCTTTTGGATTAATCGGAGCCGGGATTGTACTGGTAATGGCCAATGTAATGATTTTTGGAAACCTGCTCATCATATTTGGAGTCATCGGGGTGTTGCATGTGTTGTTCTTACGGCGCATGGAATCCTGGTTTCAGGATATATTTCTTATTAAGCTCGAACGGTTATACAGCCGGGCGATTCAGTTTGCCCTTCGGGGGAAGAATGTTTTGTATTTCTTTTTGGGAACACTGGCTTTATTGGTGATTACCGTTATGCTGTTCTTTTCGAGAATGCCCGATGTTACCCTGTTCCCGGATGCCGACCCCAACTACATTAATGTTGTGGCTAAATTACCTGTTGGTACCGATATAACGGGAACCAATGAATTTATTCATCAATTGGAGGATGATATTATTGAGTTTCTGGAACCCTATAAAAATGAATCCAATGATCCGGTAACCGAGTCGGTATTAACTACTGTGGGTAAAGGGGATCCGATGGATTTTTCGGCCGGAGGAAAACCCAACGAAGCGATTATTACCGTTAGCTTTATCGATTATGAATTTAGAGACAACGTGAATACCTCGGAGATCATGCAGAAATTAAGTCAGCGGATTATGGGCCAATATCCGGGTGTGGAGCTGGAGCTGTCGAAAGATGAAGGGGGCCCGCCCACCGGAAAAGCGATAAACCTGGAGGTTATCGGACAGGATTTCGACCAGCTGGTTTATCTTGCCGATACCATTAAAACCTACCTCGAAACACAAAATATTGATGGGGTGGAAGGGTTAAAAATGAATATCAGCACCCAGAAGCCGGAGTTGCTGGTACATATCGATCGCGATAAAGCGCAGCGGTACGGACTGTCGACCCAGACCATTGCATACACCATCAGACAATCGCTCTTTGGCGATGAGGTGTCTGACTTTAAAGTAGGCGAAGAGGAATATCCTATCATGGTTCGTTTAAAAGATGAATACCGATATAATTTGGCGGCGATGAGAAATTTGAAGATTCCGGTTTTTGGCGACGGGCCTCCTAGTTATATCCCGCTATCGGCCGTAGCCGATTTTGAGTACTCCACAACTTTTAGCTCGGTGCGCAGAAAAAATTTAGACCGTGTGATTACGCTCTATTCCAATGTAATTGAAGGGTATAATTCCAATACCATCAACATGCAGCTGGAAGGGTTAATGGAAGCATTTGAGATGCCGCCCGGATACCGGTATGAATTTACCGGTGAACAACAGGAGCAGGAAGAATCTTCTGATTTTCTGGGAAAAGCAATGCTAATTGCGCTTGCGTTGATTATGCTTATTCTTGTCACCCAGTTTAACTCGGTCATTAAACCATTAATTATCTTGTCGAGCGTATTGTTTAGTACCATTGGTGTTTTTGGCGGTTTGTGGACGTTCAAAATGGATTTTATCATTATCATGACCGGTATCGGTATCATCTCGCTGGCAGGAATTGTTGTAAATAACGCCATTGTGCTGGTGGATTATATCGAGCTGCTGAAAGTACGCAAACGAAAAGACCTGGGATTACCCGAGGGAGCATTTTTGCCTGTAGCAGCAGCCACCGAATGTATTGTAAAGGCCGGAAAAACAAGGTTAAGGCCTGTTTTGTTGACGGCCATTACCACTATTTTGGGATTATTACCTATGGCTGTTGGTTTAAACTTTGACTTTAGAGGACTGCTACAAAATTACGACCCCAATATTTACTTTGGAGGAGATATGGCCATGTATTGGGGCTCCATGTCGTGGACCGTAATTTTCGGATTAACTTTTTCTACCTTCTTAACATTGATTATTGTTCCGGTAATGTACCGTATAACTGTTATTTTACAGAAAAAAATAATGAATATTCTGGGGCAGTATAAACCGGCTCTCCAAAAGAATAACGATGAGTAATTGATCAATATTGAAACTTATACATCAATCATATGGCCTGTCAGCAAAAATGCTGGCAGGTTTTTTTACTTTTTGCACCATTCTGTCCCCCTGTCAGGGGGATCAAGGGGGTGGAAAAGAGAAGTATAGGTTTAGCAAGTGAAAGTTTACCTGTGCGAAATTTACCGCGTTCGCTATAAGCTTTAGACGCTTACGCTAAAGCTTCAGACGCTTACGCTAAAGCTTCAGCGGCAGCGTGCGGCAGCGTGCGGTTGCGAAACGTGGGCATGCATTTAAACCGAATAGAAGAGGAAAATAGTCATTTTCTTTTGTTTTGATTAACCCAGTTTTCAATTGAATATATTACATCACCAATATTATTTAGTATTTCACTATCTTGAAAACGTAATACAGTAAATCCGGCTTGTTCTAATTTTTGTTGTCTTTTAAAATCATTTATTTCTACCTCATTAAACTGATGCGAGATACCATCAACTTCAATAATCAAAAGAAGTTCTTTGCACATAAAATCGGCAATATAATTTAAGACAGGACGTTGCCTTGAGAACCGGTAACCGTTCATCTTTTTTCCCTTTAAGACATATTTCCATAAGCAACACTCTGCTTTTGTCATTGAGTTTCTCAGATTTTTGGCTAACTCTTTTAATTCCGGATTATATAAATAATTGTTTTGTGGCAATGCTTTAATCATATATTAAATATAAAAATTATTAATAGGTATTATACTAAAAAAAATTGTTTTTTTTATCCTCTTGTATTCTCCCTCAAGTCTGCATGCCAAATGGCATGGGTTAACTTTTAAGTGGTAAAGGAGAATAAAAATAGTGCTTTTTGCAATATTGTCCCCCTATCAGGGGGATTGAGGGGGTGGAAAAGAGAAGTATAGGTTTTTCACCCTCCTCCCGATAAATATCGGGATCGACCACCTCCCTCAAGTTTACCTGCCGAATGGCAGGGGAGGACAAAAGCAGGGCATTTGCACCCTATTGTCCCCCTACGAGGGTCCCGATAGCTATCGGGAAAGGGGGTGGAAAAGAAAAGAATAGGTTTAGCAAGTGAAAGTTTACCTGTGGGAAATTTACCGCGTTCGCTATAAGCTTTAGACGCTTGCGCTAAAGCTTCAGCGGCAGCGTGCGGCAGCGTGCGGAGCAAAGCCGAATGGCAGGGGGATCAAGGGGGTGGAATAAAGAAATACAGGTTTTAAATCAAGGGAGGGCAGGACGGTAAAACCCTTTGATGATAACAAAAACAGAAATAATCCGGGAGCCGATCCAAATTGCTGATAATAAATATGCAGGAAAATTTAGTATTTGTAAAAAGGAATAATTATTTTTGGTGATTCTTATTTTAAATCATTATAAATAGTAATAATTATGGGATATCTATTTACATCTGAATCTGTCTCTGAGGGACATCCGGACAAAGTAGCCGATCAAATATCCGATGCTTTGTTAGATGAATTTCTTCGCCGCGATCCCGATTCCAAGGTGGCCTGCGAAACGCTGGTTACTACCGGATTGGTTGTTTTAAGCGGAGAGGTAAAAACCAATGCATACGTTGATGTGCAGGAGATTGCCCGAAGAGTTATTAAGCGAATTGGTTATACCAGGCCTAAGTATCGATTTGATTCAGAGTCTTGTGGTGTTATTTCTACCATCCACGAACAATCGCCCGATATTAACCAGGGGGTTGTGCGGGAAAGTGAAGAAGAACAGGGTGCCGGCGATCAGGGTATGATGTTTGGCTATGCCAACAAAGAAACCGACGATTATATGCCCCTGGCATTGGTGCTTTCGCATGTTTTGTTGCAGGAGCTGGCCAAGGTTCGCCGCGAAGGACGTGAGATGCATTACCTGAGGCCCGATTCAAAATCGCAGGTTACCATTGAGTATAACGATCAAAATGAGCCGGTAAAAATTCATACCATCGTGGTTTCTACCCAGCATGATGAGTTTGCCGAAGAGGATAAGATGATCGAGACCATAAAAAAGGATGTTAAAAATATTCTCATTCCCCGTGCCAAAGCCCGTTTCCCGGAAAGGGTACAGAAGCTTTTTAACGAGGATATTATTCTACATGTTAACCCTACCGGTAAATTTGTGATTGGTGGTCCGCATGGCGATACCGGACTCACCGGACGTAAAATCATTGTAGATACATACGGTGGAAAAGGAGCCCACGGAGGCGGTGCTTTCTCGGGTAAAGATTCATCAAAAGTAGACCGCTCGGCAGCTTATGCCGCACGCCATATTGCTAAAAACCTCGTGGCTGCAGGCGTAGCCGAAGAGGCGTTAATACAGGTTGCTTATGCCATTGGTGTTGCCGAACCGGTTGGTTTATACGTAAACACATTTAATACCGCTAATGTAAATATGAATGATGGAGAGATTGCCGAAAAAATTAAAAACCTCTTCGATATGCGGCCGGCAGCGATTGTTAAACGACTGGGATTAAAATATCCTGTTTTTGAAGAAACCGCTGCATACGGACATATGGGACGTGATTTCAAAAAGGAAAAAGTTACGCTCATTGAAGGGAGTAACGGATGCAATGAGCATACCTATGAAAAAGAGGTGGAGTTTTTTGCATGGGAAAAGCTGGATTATGTGGATAAGATTAAAGCAGCCTTTAATTTGTAAAAAAAACATTTTTCGTTGTACCTGAAATAGAATGCCATACCTGTTTGATGTATGGCATTTTTTTTAAGGAAAAGTGAGGGGCGGTGTGTTTTTAAAAGTCCCGGAGGGACGAAATATCGGTAAAATCAATAAAAAACAACAAATAAGCCCTGCAGGCTTGCCTGCCGGAGGGCATGGCTTGCATGCCTGTCGGCACGTAAACCTGCCGGAGGCAGGGGCGATACTTTCTAACATCACCTTTTCCAAAGTTCAAAACGTTGGAAAAGGTTAGCCAAAAAGCTGTCGCAGTTTAAAGTAACCGTAAGCAGTTTAATGGAGAAAGGTTACCTGCCGTCCCGATAGCTATCGGGAGGCAGAGGTTAACTTTTAAGTGTTAAAGGAGAATAAAAATAGTGTTTTTGCACTATTTTGTCCCCCTACCAGGGGGATTTAGGGGGTGGAAAAAAGAAGCCCGGGTTTTTCACTGAAAAAGCAAAACAAACCGTCTGCCTGCTTGTTATTACAGGATGAAAATTCAATTTTCATAGCAATGCATTGCTATAGAATTATTATTTTTGCTAAAAATAGAGGAGCAGGGCCATGGCCAATATAAAGTGGTATGCGTTATATACCAAATCGAGAACCGAGAAAAGAGTGCATAAGGAGTTGGTAGATAAAGGCATAGAGACCTATTTGCCTTTGGAAAAAAGGCTGAAACAATGGAGCGACCGCAAAAAGTGGGTCGAAGAGCCATTTATCCGTTCCTACATTTTTGTGAAGACTACCCTTCCGGGTTTACAAAAAGCATTGAACACCCCGGGCGTTGTTACGGTGATTCGCTTTTCGGGAGAACCGGCTCCGGTGCAGGAGAAAGAAATTACCCTTATTCAGAGGGTGCTTAACAGTGACGAAGAGTATGAAGTAACCGCCGATACGTTTGCCCTGGGAGAAAAAGTGAAAGTGGAACACGGCTCGCTCAAAAACCTGGAAGGAGAACTGGTACAACATTTAAATAAGTACAAGGTGCTGGTTCGAATAGCATCCATTAATCAGAATATTTTAATTAGAATAAATCCTTCGTATTTAAAGAAGGTTTAATTATATTTGATATAGCTATTTTTTTAGTGATTCTGCTTTCTTGGTAGTCTTTCGGTTTTTTATCGGATGGGACTGAGGAAGCGGAGCTGTGTTTAAGAGGTTCTCCTTCGCTTCTCAACCACACGCTGCCGTACGCTGCCGCACGCTGCCGCTGAAGCTTTAGCGTAAGCGTCTGAAGCTTCCGGCGAAGGTGGTAACGCTTCGGAGAATAAAGTTCTCCTTGGCAGTAAAGCTAAGGATATTAAGAAAATGAGAAAACAACCGGGAATACAAGATTTATCGAAACATCTTTTTTGGGATTTAGATCTCCGAAAATTAGATGAGCAAAAAAATAAAACAATTATCATTGAACGGGTTTTTACCCGGGGTGATATTGACGATTTGAAAATATTATTCCAACTGTACAATATTGAAGTCATTAAACAAGAAATTGTAAAAGCAGGTTTTTTAGATAAAAAAACATTGAACTGGGCAAGCCTTTTTTTAAATATTCCCAAAACAAAGTTTAAATGTTACACAAAAATACAATCCAGGAAAGTACACTGGAACTTTTAAAAAAATTACAATCGTGCAGTGCTTTAAAATCATTCCATCTGGCTGGAGGAACATCTCTTGCTTTACAGATTGGTCATAGAAAATCTATTGATTTAGACTTATTTACTCAAAATGATTTTGATGCCAATGATTTACTTGAATATCTGGAGCAAAATTTTGGCTTTCATTTAGATTACTCGGGTAGAAATACCCTTAAAGGTACTATCGGTCGTGTTAAAATTGATTTTATCAGCCATAAATACCCATTGGTTGAAAAGTATGCAGAAATAGAAAACATTCGTTTATATTCTATTCCAGATATTGCTGCAATGAAAATAAATGCAATTGTAGGTAACGGTACAAGATCAAAGGACTTTATTGATATTTATTTCATTCTTAAACAATATTCTGTTGACAATATACTCGATTTTTACAAAGCAAAATATACCACACGGAATTTATTACATGTGGTAAAAAGTTTAGTCTATTTTGATGATATAAATATACAGGACTGGCCGGAAATGATTTTAGAAAAAGAATTAAAACTATCAACAGTAAAAAATGAAATTGAGGGAAAAGTAATAAGTAGCAGTAGATAGGCGGTAGCAGCAGTAAAGAGTAGATAGAAAGGAGAACTCCAGCGCTGAAACTTCGGAGATTGAAGCGGCAGGAGGCAGTTGCAGTA
>DATFIZ010000160.1:0-5311 GCA_035269575.1 Bacteroidales bacterium
CACGACCTAACCGGAGTGATTTAAGTCCGAATAAGGTGCTTTTAGGTTCACCGGCATACCCGACATATTGTTCACCCAGGTTTTCCATATCGTGAACATCCAGTCCCATTAAATGGCCTGTTCCGCAAGGGAAAAACAATGCATGGGCTCCGGCTTGTACTGCTTCTTCGGTATTTCCTTTAGTAAAGCCCAGTTCTTTTAATCCTTCAAATATTTTACGCGCAGCAGTAAAGTGGATTTCTTTATAATTGACACCCGGTTTTAATGCATCAATGGCAGCATTATGGGCATTCAAAGCAATTTGGTAAATTTCTTTTTGGCGCTCCGTAAATTTGGGTGAAACAGGGAATGTACTTGACATATCACCAGCGTAATGTAATTTGTTTTCTGCTCCGGCATCCAGTAAAAACAGGTCGCCTTCTTTAATGGTGTTACCATGATAGTGGTTGTGAAGTGTTTGTCCGTTAATGGTAGCAATAATAGGGAAGGAGATATCTCCTCCGGCAGCCAGGGCCACTTCATGTACTTTAGCTGCCACCTGGGCTTCTGTCATGCCTGGCTTGGCATAATGCATGGCAGCATAATGCATATCAGCGGTTACGCTTACAATTTGTTCAAGTTGCTCAATTTCTTCCTCGGATTTTATATTGCGTTGTTCGCCCACGGCAACAATTAAATCGGTAGAAGCATGCTTATTGGTTTCGTTGATGGGTATTTTCAGCCAGTTATAAAGTTTTATTTGGTGTTCGGGGCGATAAGCCGGAAGGAAATGAATGTTGCGCTTTTTGTTTTTTGCCGACTGGATTAATTCAATCCCTTCTTTTAATGGTCCGGTATTTTTTATTCCTGCTTTTTCGCTGCGTTCTTTAATAGTGGGTTGCGAGCCCATCCAAACAATATGGTCAATGGTCAGGTCATCACCAAAAATATAATCTTTATCTTCATCGATATCTATAACGCCAAAAAGTCCGGGATAATCTAACCCGAAATAATAAAGAAATGAGCTGTCCTGCCTGAAAGAATAGGTGTTATCCTCATAGTTCATACCACTTTCTTCGTTTCCCAGGAAAAGGAGAACGCCTGTTTTGAATTGTTTTTTTAACTGGTTTCTTCGGTTAATATAGGTTTCTTTTTTAAACATGATACTTCGTTTTTTAAATTAATATTTTGTTTTCTTTCAATGCTGCAGATACTTTTTTCTTAAAGTACTTACAATTTAATATTTAATACTCTTTTTTTTTGATAGTTGATATTAAATCAAACTCAAAACCTGCCATCCGGCAGGTAAGCTCAGACCGATTAAAATTCTTCATGCTCTGTTCTTCGAATAATTTCATTTTGCAGACTTTCGCCTAAATCATTAAAATAATCACTATATCCTGCTACCCGTACAATTAAATCGGTATATTTTTCAGGGTGTCTCTGTGCATCGCGCAACGTTTTGGCACTAACCACATTAAATTGTATGTGGTGCCCATCCATCCTGAAATAGCTTCGAATTAAATGCGTTAGCTTGGTAATGCTCTGGTCATCTTTAAAAAAAGAAGGAGAGAATTTTTGGTTAAGCAGCGTTCCTCCGGTTTTTAGATGGTCGATTTTAGCAGCCGATTTTAATACAGCCGTTGGTCCTTTTTTATCAGCTCCCTGGAAAGGACTGATCCCTTCGGATAAAGGCTCGAACGCTTTTCGTCCGTCGGGTGTTGCAATCATAACACTTCCAAAATAAACATGACTGGTTGTAGGTAGCATATTTATCCGGTATTTTCCTCCCCTGAAAGTTTGTTTGCCGTTGATTGCATCATGGAAAATGTCAAATACCTGAACAGCATATTGGTCTGCGTAATCATCATCATTCCCATATTTGGGTGTTTCATATATCAAATCATGACGTAATTGTTCGAATCCTTCAAAATTATTTTGTAAGGCTTCTAAAAGTTTATTCATCGTAATTTTTTGGTTATCAAAAACATGGTAGGCTATGGAGGTTAAGCTGTCGGTTATACTTCCAAGTCCTACGCCTTGCACATAACTTGTGTTGTATCGGGCTCCACCGGCATTATAATCTGTGGCGTTTGAAATACAATCCTCAACAATCAGTGAAAGGAAAGGTACAGGAAGTTCTTCGGCATAAAGTTTTTCGATGATATTATTACCTTTCAATTTAATATCCGCAAAGTAATTGAGTTGCTTATTATAAGCCTCCAACAACTCATCCATATTTTTAAAATGGGATGAAGTGCCTGTTTTTACCCCCACTTTCTTACCGGTACGGGGATCTGTACCATTATGCAGTGTAATTTCCAGGATTTTATTGAGGTTAAAATATCCGGTAAGGATATAACTTTCGGTTCCAAATGCACCGGTTTCAACACATCCGCTGGCACCTCCATTTCTGGCATCTGCAATATTTTTTCCCTGGTGAACCAGTTCTTTGACAATGGCATCGGTATTAAAGAAAGAGGGTTGACCAAAACCTGTTTTTGAAATTTTTATGGCACGATTGACAAAATCATCGGGATTTTGTTTACTGATTTGTACCATCGAGCTGGGTTGAAGGATTCGCATCTCTTCAATCACATCCAGAATGATGTAAGATAATTCATTAACCGCATCGGTACCGTCTTCTTTTACTCCTCCCAGGTTGATTAAAGCAAAATCGGTATATGTATTACTCTCTAATGCAGTAACACCAATTTTGGGAGGTGCCGGATGATTGTTAAACTTTATCCAGAAAGCTTGTAAAAGCTCAACCGCATTTTCCTTTGTTAGCATACTCTTTTCTATTTCTTGTTTGTAAAGCGGAAACAAGTGTTGGTCTAACCTTCCGGGGTTGAATGAGTCCCATGGATTTACTTCGGTAATCACCCCTAAATGAAAAAACCAGTAATGTTGCAGCATCTCGTGAAACGTCTCCGGAGCATGTGCAGGTACTTTTCGACAAATGCGTTCCATTTCAATCAATTCGGATTTTCGTTGAGCGTCTTTTTCTTGTTTTGCCAGCTTTTGCAATTCGTCAGCATGCCGGTTGGCAAAAATAATCATGGCATCGGCAGCAATATCCATGGCTTTCAGCTCTTCAATTTTTTCTGTAGCATCAGTGTCTGTGCTTGGATGAATTTTTTGGAGCGATTCATTGATTTCTTCTTTTAAATCGAGCAATCCTTTTTGAAACATCTTTTTTCCTGCCACCGTATGTCCGGGTGCTCTTTGTTCCTGGAACTCGGTAAAAACACCTGCTTCATAAGCTGCTTTCCACTCTTCAGGCAGTTGTTTGAAAATTTTATCGCGCTGTGATTTTCCTTTCCAAAAAGGGATGCTCTCTTTTTCGTAAATTTCTTTGGTCTCGTCATCTACTTTAAACCATACTTTAGGCCTTGAATCTAGAACCTCTAAATCCTGTATGGAGTGTAAACTAACTTCGGGATAGGTTGGTGTTGCTTTGGGTGCAGGACCACGCTCACCAACAATAAGTTCCCCTTCATTAATACAAATTTTTTTGTTCTCGAGGATATATTTAAAAGCCATTGCCCGCCTTACAGGTATAGAAAGGTTTTGGGCTGACTCGCTTTTATAAAAATTGGTTACTAAAAGTGCCCGCTCAGCAGATATTCTGTTGACTGCTGTTAAGCTTTCGTTGCGTAATTTTTTTATTCTTGTATTCATAGTTTAGTTTTAAACCTGCCCGACGGCAGGCGGGTTTCAAGTTTCAAATAGATTATCCTCCAATTCCCACGTTGAATCCAATCGATTCAAATTCGGACTTTAATCTATCCATTGTTTCATCTGTTGGAGGTTGTATATTTCCCATTTTATTTATTTTATTAAATCTTTCGTATTTCCCGTTTTGGATATTGTGATAAGGCAATAGATCCAAATGGTTAATGTTTTTTAATGTTTTGATAAAAGATTTAATCGCTGAGAGATTCTGTTCAGTATCTGTGATTCCGGGTATTACCGGAAAGCGTAAAACAACATTTTGATGGTGAGTATCAAGCCATAGAAGATTAGCCAAAATTTGTTGAACGGGTATACCGGTATATTTTTGGTGTAGCTCATCATCAATGAGTTTAATATCGTAAAGAAAAAGATCCGTTTTTTCAGCTATAGTCTGGAGCGTTTTCCTGGAGGTAAATCCTGTGGTATCGATACAAGTATGTATTTTATTTTCTTCACATCGTTTGAGAATTTCTAACAAAAAATCGGATTGTGTCAACGGTTCGCCACCGGAAAAGGTTACACCTCCTCCGGATTCTTCAAAGAAAACCCGATCGCCTTCTATTGTTTTAAATAATTCTTCATCAGATATCTGGTATCCAATGGTGGCTTCCTTTTGAAAGGTAGTGCCATCCAATTTATTTATTTTAGTATACTTTTCCGGATTTAAATTCTGACTTTCGGGGTTATGACACCACCAGCAATTCAAAGGACATCCTTTAAAAAAGATAGTTTGCCGTATTCCCGGACCATCATGCACCGCAAAATGCTTAATATCAAATATTGTAGCTAACATTTAGGGGTTAATTTATAGTATTCAATGGTTTAAGATTTTAAAAACCAATCTTAAAATATTACTTAAATTTTTTAAATTGAGAGAATAAATGAATTGTATCATCCTTCCTTTTATCCTAAGTGAAAAGGAAGGTTAAGAAGATGAATCAGCAAATCCAGCACTCATAGAGTCCTTTGCCGAAATTGTGGTATAAGTTATTTGAATATAGGAAATTCATATTAAACTCATTTAATACAAATATAATATAAAAATTGGAGAAAAAAATTGATAAAAATCAGTCAATCAATAATAAAAAATCCCGGAAAGGATGGAATGATGTTATTTTCTTCTTTTTGCAAAATGTACCGAATCTCCCCATTCTCCATAACCAATCTCATCGCCGGTAATTCCAATCCTTACTTCAAGGCAATTCGTGCAATCGGAGGCGTTTTCATCTGTACAGGGTTTGTTCTCGTATAGTTTATAGCTGTCACGATACATGCCGGGTGTAATATTGGGCATAATAACATTTGCACCTACTTTTATTGCTTTTTCGCGACCTATAGGATCAATGGCTTGTAATGCAGTGGCTGCAGCAATATTTATATCTTTCATAATAATCCTGAGTAGTGCAATCATTTTTAAAGCTAGTGTAAAGCGTTCATCAATCGGTTTAAGTAAATGTTTGTATTGATATAAAGGGGTATCTTCATGCTCAATGTAAGGGCCCATCCCACACATATCGATATCAAAATCCTTCATGAACAGTAAGTCACCGGCTAAATCATCATAGGTTTGAAAAGGTAATCCGATCATCACTCC
>DATFIZ010000161.1:0-2778 GCA_035269575.1 Bacteroidales bacterium
GATCCATAAAATGAGCCGAAATGGCCACAGTATTTCATACATCTCTCGTTTTTTAGGAGTCAATTGGCGGACAGTTAAAAAACTCTTATCCATGGATGATAAACAATACGAGGATTATCTATCCAATCAAATTAATCGTCCTAAAGAACTAGCGCCATACGAGCATTTTGTAAAAACAAAACTGGATCAATATCCTGAAACTCCAGCAGCCCAAATTCATGACTGGTTAAAAGAGTATGATGAGAACTTCCCTGAGGTCAATCCCAAAACGGTATACAATTTTGTTATGTGGGTTCGTCAGGAATATCATATCCCAAAAGAAAAAATGATCAGGGACTTTAGTCCTATTCCTGAACTGCCCTTTGGCAAACAAGCCCAGGTTGATTTTGGAGAGTATAACATGCGAAAAAGCACCCCCGGCATTAAGAAAGTATACTTTTTTATCATGGTTTTATCCCGCTCCCGGTTTAAATATGTTTATTTCTCTGATACCCCATTTACCAGCACACTTGCTGCGAATGCGCATGAAAAATCTTTTGAATATTTTCAAGGCATTCCTGAAGAGGTTGTTTATGATCAGGATAAAGTATTTATTCACGATGAAAATGCAGGTGATTTATTGCTGGCCAGTGTTTTTAAGAAGTATGTCAACACCCGGAAGTTTTCAACCTATTTTTGCCGAAAAGCTGATCCACAGTCAAAAGGAAAGGTTGAAAACGTAGTGAAGTATGTCAAACAAAACTTTTTATACAATCGCTCTTATTATGACTTGGACACATTAAATGATGAAGCCATTGCGTGGCTTAACAGAACGGCAAATCATCTATCGCATGGAAAAACAAAAATCTCTCCCAGGGAAGCATGGATGAAGGAGAAAGAACATCTAAATCCATATACCCCCGTTAAAATAATCTTCGATGAAGCTAATTTATACACAGTCAGACGAGATAATGCAATAACTTACAAAGGAAACCTGTACTCTTTGCCTAAGGGTACATGGAAAGGAAAAGGCACACAGGTTACTGTTAGTAAAATTGAACAGAAACTTATTATTAAAACTCCAGAAGGTAGTTTAATAAGTCAATGCAAAATCTGTACGGGAAAAGGAGAAACGATCTCAAATACTGATCATAAAAGAGATAAGAGTGAAAAAATTGATCAGTTAATAATTACCGTTGCTGAAAGATTTTCTTCTCCTTCTGATGCTGTCCGGTATTTTGAGGATATACGCAGTCAGAAACCAAGATACATTAGGGATCAGATTCAACGCATTAGTGAATGCTTTGATCTGTTTGATGAAAAATCTGTTAATGCGGCTCTTGATTTTTGTCTGAAAGAAAACATATTCAGCGCATCGGATTTTAAGTGTGTTGCCCAAAAGCTTTACCGGAAGAATGATATTCAACAAGCAAATATGAATAAACCACCTATAAACCAAATATCCAATGGAATCTCTAATATTGATCATCTTAAGCCAAATACGAGTCAAATAATAGATTATGAATCAATCATGTTAAATAAAAATTAAATGGAAAAAACAAGAATTATTCAAGACTACTGCCGCCAGTTTAAATTAAGCGGCATTGCAAAAAACTTTGAGCATATATTGAAAGATGCTCAATCAACCCAGGTAAGTTATCTGGATTATTTAACGAATCTTTTAAAAACAGAGGCTGAAGTTCGGGAAGCAAAAAGCCTTGAAAGACAGTTAAAAGTAGCCAAATTACCCTTGAAGTATGATCTGATGCATTACGATTACAATGTTGAAAACGGTGTAAGTAAAACACAATTAAATCAGCTTCGGGAGCTTACATGGTTAGATCAAATTTACAATATCGTTCTTATGGGGCCATCGGGTACCGGTAAGTCTTTTATTGCTGCCGGTTTATGTTATGATGCCGTTCAGGCTGGTTATAAGGCTTATTTTCGAACCATGGAAGAACTGGTAGGGATCTTAAAGATGAAAGAATACACCAGATCTGCTGTGGCTGATTATAAACGTCTTGTAAAAGCTAATCTCATAGTAATTGATGACATTATGCTATTCCCTTTAGATAAACCAACGGCTGTAAATTTATTTAACTTTATTAATCAGCTTTTTGAAAAAACCTCATTCATCATAACAACGAATAAATCCCCGAAGGAGTGGTCTCAAATGCTTGATGATGAAGTTTTAGCAACAGCTTTACTAGATCGATTACTTTATCGTTGTGAGGTGATAAATTTATCTGGAAAAAGCTATCGAATGAAAAATAGGAAAACAATATTTAACAATGAATAATTTTATCTATTTTTGACATGAATAGTTCTGCATTCTTGTTGCCATTTTCTCTGCATTTTCAATTGCCAAAAACTCTGCAGATTTGCTTACCGATTACAGATATTTTTAAAACTGGGAATTTTGAAATAATTTTTTTGTATTGCTCCCTAAATACTTTTATTTGATTTATCAATTCCGCATTATATACTGCTCTTAATGCATCTATATCTTTTGACAAATCTAATAAATCAAGAGCAGAAGAATTACATTTTTCTATTGCGCTTTCTCCAAAGCTATTTGTAAACTTTGTCTGTAATATTATTAATTCAACTAGAGCATTTTTTTTTGTATCAACTAAGTCATTTATACCTTGAATTAGTTCTCCATTTACGAATGTGAAAATTCCGTCAATACCGCCATCTCCACCACCGTCAGTGTTTCCAACTTCAATTTCTTCATAGCTTAAATCATAATCTTTCAAGATTTGTTCAGTTGCAAATAAATGAAAAAAGTCAGAA
>DATFIZ010000162.1:0-4410 GCA_035269575.1 Bacteroidales bacterium
AAATTTGTTGAACATCATTGATAAACAAGTTTATTATTTGATCATCATTGTGTCAGCGGCAATTCTGAACATAATTCTGAATTACATATTAGTACAGGAGGGTTATGGAATAGAGGGGGTCGCCTTTGGTACTACACTTACGTTCGCGATCTACAACATATCCATTATGGTGGTTGGGAAATATCTGCTAAGAAAATTATAAAATACCATCCCAAAAAAGAGTAACAATTAAATAAGACGTATTTTTGAAAACCTTTAGCTTTTAATTTTTTCGTTCTGAATACCGGAATGTACCCTTAAGTAATTAATCTGTACAACCTACAAATTTTGGTCACATGAAATATATTGCAACGGGCATAATTTCACCCTTCCATTTGTATTCATCATTAGGTGCCTTTTATAAATTAAATGACAAGCTAAACACAGACACCGTCAATGCGGTGATTCATGTAATGAAAAACTTCAATGATGAATACCTGATCAAAGAATTTTATTCAAAAAGTTTAACAATAACAGCTAATAGTTCTGATATTAAGATCCTAGATTTGCCAATGCTGTTTGTAAAATTCTGTATAGCTTTAGTATTTTTTAAAAGCAGGAAAACTAATTTTATTGCTCATCATACCTATTTCAATATTAGAGATCTAAAGCATTTTACGGTTAGGGAGTGTTTAAATCTGGGTATAGTTATTTTTGAGGAGGGTACCGGAAGCTATAATACTATCAGACGTGCAGTAACGATAGCCAGAAAGGAAAATTTAAAATTACCATTTTTTCGTACGATACTAAAAAAATTATTTTCAATTATTTATCATCATAAGTTCTTTGTTTTAATAAAAAATGAGAACTTTGAATACTTTCAAAAAGCAATTGAATTTGATATAAAAAATGAATTAACCAAAGACTACGAAACAGAAAAGGGTTTTAAAGAGATACTATTTGATGACTATAGAATTGAAGCAATACCTGCCGAAGAATATAATTTTATGATCAAAGATAATCTGGCAGTTAAACCCCACCCAGGAACTGATCTAAAATTTTATAGTAAAGAAGTACAGATCATTGACAGTAAAGTGAGTGCTGAGAAAATTTTATTTAAAGAAAACGTTAAAAATATTTATGTGAGATACTCCGGGGTTGGTTTGTTTGTAAAAAACAATTTTAACGACATTAATGTTATTAATGTTGAATTTTAATAAATCGTTTACCGTATACTTTTACTTCTTTGTTTGCTTTTCCGGCTTAACATATTACACTGTTTTTGACGGAATTTTTATCAGATACTCTGAAATAAGGGTAGCATATATTATAATTGCATTTGCATTATCGTTTATGTTTCTGGCTTATTTAAAAAAGTATAAAGCAAGCTCAGCATTCGTGTCATTTATTTTTCTGATCTTGTATGGTATTGTACTAGCATTTGCCCATAAATATTTTCAGTCCGGTGCTGAGCTGATTAGATTTATATTATATTTAAATATTTATCTGATCTTATTTAATACGAATATTGAAGTTAATTTTGTTAAGATATGCCAGATCATTTCTGCTATAGGGGTAGTAATGTATGTTATTAGCTATGGGCAAGAGCTTAATTCTTCCTTCAGAGTAACAGGGAATACGGCTTCCGTGATGGGATATGCCTCACTGGTTTATACTTCTTATTTAATAATGTTGATATTAATTAGAGAGAGAACAGATCGTGATAAAATGAAATTATCGATCCTGCCATTATTAGCAGTTGTCGCATCAGGATCGAGGTCCATTCTTTTCATACAAGTCATGACATTTGTTATTGCATATTTTCATAATAACAACATTAATTTTCAGAAATACTTGTTTAAAATAATTAAAAGTACACTGATACTTATTATTTTATTCACGGTAACTTATTTCTCAACAAATATATTTTACAGGTTTGAAATTCTGTTAAGTGGTTCAATGCTTGTTGATACATCCACATCTTTCAGAATCATGATCGTTAATACAGTTATTGATAATCTGAATGAATTTCTGATAACAGGTATTGGCCTGGGTAGCTTTCCATTATGGTTTGAAGCAAAGACTGGCTTAGCTGATGTAGCACCCCACTCAGAGTTCATTTGGTTATTAGTTGAGTTTGGTATAGTGGGCATATTGGTTTATTCCGCTTTTCTATATTTTGCATACAAAAAAAGTTCCCGGAAAAACATCTTAGTAATCATATTTGTACTGCTTCAGGTAATACCTCTTCATTTTGCCAATTCGTTCTATTTTTATCAGGTTGGAATGTTGCAGTTTGCATTTTTAGGTTATTTGCACAGAAAAAAATGTACTGCCGATTACAATTTGCCTGATGTTGTGCGTATACAAAAAAAGGTTATTTCATGAATTCAGTAGATTTTGATAATGGTAAATATCTGATTGAAAACGTAAAAGACTTCAATATTGTTCAAAAAGGGACCACATCCTTTGTTAATAACTTTTCTTTTTTAGAATTGATCAAGCTGGAGTATTCTGTACTTCAACAAATTGATCACTGGCATGTTGACGGAATAATGTTAGTCAAAGTCATTAATTTTTTTAAAAAGGATAAGATCCACAGATACAGTTTCGATTTCACTTCTATCGCCGGAGAAGTATTCAGGAATGCAGAAATGAATAGAGAGGAAATTGCCGTAATTGGTACAACTGAAGACAATTTGAATAAATTTATTCAATTTCTTCAGAATGAGTACAAAGAACTAAATATTACTTTTTCAAGAAACGGCTATTTTCAATCAGACAATGAGACTGCTAACGTCATTAATACATTAAAAGAATTAAATCCTGACAGGATCATAGTTGGTATGGGTTCTCCGTATCAGGAAAAATTTGTTGCGGAGTTAAAAAAGTCTGGCATCATGGCCGGTGTTTATACTTGTGGTGGATTCATGCATCAAACGGCACAGAGAGGAAGGGATTATTATCCAAAGATATTTGATAAGTTAAATATCAGATGGCTTTACAGGATTATTGATGAACCAAAACTTATTTATCGATACGCTGTTCTTTATCCGATCTCAGTTATCTTTATTGTGTTGATCATTCTTAAAAAAAACTGATCGTACAGAAAGTTTTACCTGATTTAGATAAAAAGTTTATAGTAGCGATTGTTCACAATATGTATTTAATGCCGATATTTATACCAAAATTGTTTTCGAGCAACATTCCATTATCATACGCAGTATCTACTGTAAATGAATAAATATTATCATTAAGTAATAATGGAATTTCTAAACCTAAAAAAAGACTTAATTGGTTTACATATGGATTAAAGAGATTGTTTTTGATTATATCTGTAGGTATTCTATTGTCCCATCTTTTTCCATAATTTCTGCTGAAGGTGCTCTTTGCAGTAAGTATAAGATTGCTCGGCAAATCAAACGATGCCCCTATGTGATGTGCCACTACACGATTGTTAAAAACACCTATATTTGGATCCGAACTTGGTAAAAATAAAGGTATACCGATTGTATTTCCATTGTAAACCCATCCTGCCCGGTATGTCCCATGATTGTAGTAATTTTCATTTCCTCTAAAAGAATCTCTTAATCCTTCAGGTTCAGGTACTCTGGGCCCATCCTGGTATTTCGTATAAAGAAATTCGTAGGTAAGTTTTCGTACGGGTAGATTAAAACGGTCTGCCGGTTTAATCGTAATCCCTGTTAATGCATCCTGCAAGCTTTTTAACTTTAGATTGTCTTTGGTCTCAAGAGGAAATTGGCGATAAACTTTCATATCAAAAGAGTCCAGTTCAAGAAAGAAGCCAAAATCCCAGGCACCGAGTTGGTCACCAACAATATAATCCCTGTCTTCCGGTGGAGCATCTTCATCTCCACCCACTGCAAAAAACACCTTCCAGAAATCATCAAAGGTATTTGGTAGCTGTATGCCATCAGGTCTTGTACCACCCCACAATACATACTGCGCAATTCCCCCATACAGATTCAGAGGAAAATCTCCTCCAAAACGGGCGTGACCTACTTTTTCGTGATAGAGTACATCAGATACAAAACGTTCGCTGCCTAACCAGCCATGTGCAATGTGGCCTTTTATTTGGATAAAATCGCGGGTAAAGGGTAGGGACGTCCAGTCGGACAGGCCGGCCCGTATTTGCGGGATGGGAGGCGCGTTGCCGCTGACGCCGAGGGAACCCATTCCAAGCTCGTCATCATGAATGGGGGAGGTGTTGAGAAAACGTCCTGCCTGTAGGAACAGCCCGTATGCATCGAGCCGCGCGTATCCCTGGGTGAAGTTGGCTGTGGACTGGGTGCCGGGGCGTGCGATGAAATCGGCACCATAGCTGAGGGTAAGGTTATTGGTAATTTGGTTATTGGAGCTGTGGGCCTGAATACGGGTCAGCAGCTGGCTTCCCTCTGAGGAGAACATCCC
>DATFIZ010000163.1:0-38921 GCA_035269575.1 Bacteroidales bacterium
TTATGCCATGGGAGCAAAACCCATTTTTGCTTTAAACATTGTTGGTTTCCCTTCAAACAGGTTGCCTATAGAAGTATTACAACAAATCTTAAAAGGGGCACATGACAAAGCGAATGAAGCAGGAATAAGCATCATTGGCGGTCATACCATCGACGATCCGGAACCAAAATACGGAATGGTGGTTAGTGGGATTGTTCATCCCGATAAAATATTAAGCAATGCGAACGCCAAAGAAGGAGATGCCATTATATTAACCAAACCGATTGGACTGGGCATTATAACTACAGCATTAAAACGTGGACTGGCTGATAAATCCGTTGAAGATTATGCTGTTAACATCATGAAATTATTAAATAAAACTGCTGCAGATGTAATTGCAAATTTTAATATTAATGCTTGTACCGATGTAACCGGTTTCGGACTTTTAGGCCATTTAAGCGAAATTACGGTGTCAAGTAAGATGGATGCTGAAATTTTTTGCAATAAAGTACCAATAATTCAAGAAACCTGGGATTTTGCTACCAGCAATATCATCCCGGGCGGATCAAAAAATAATCTTGCCTATTTTTCTAAATACATCAAATGGGAGGAGCAAATCTCCGAAATCGAAAAAATCATTTTATCTGATGCACAAACATCAGGAGGATTATTATTCTCTGTTCCGCAAAATGAAAAAGAGCAGGTATTAACAAAATTAAAAGAGGGTGGTATTAAAGAAGCCTCTCATATTGGTAATTTTACTCAGAAAGGAAGAGGAAATATTTTCGTTCAAAAATTGTAAAAACAAAATCAATCTTTATACGTTTAATTTTTATAATGATAAAGATTGTAAGTGATGAAAAAAATACTTTTAACATTTGGTTTTATTTTGTTCATATCAACCCAACTTTTAGCACTGGAAAAAATTCCTGAGCTAAACCGGCAAATTGTTGAATATGTAAAAACAGTAATAGGGAAAAAAGTTGACCGGGGTGAGTGCTGGGACCTGGCTAACCAGGCATTACAAAAAGTTGATGCTGACTGGGACCGATCATTTGTGTACGGGAATCCTGTTGACCCTGAAAAAGACGAGATTTTCCCGGGAGATATCATCCAGTTTGAAAATGTGGTTATAAAGTACAAAAAAGAAAATGCATACTATACTGAAACAATGGGGCAACACACCGCTATTGTTTATAAAGTAAAGAAAGAAGGAGTTTACGAAATTGCACATCAAAACACACAATTTTCGGGAAGAAAAGTAGGCATAAGTACACTCGATATAAACACCGTGGTTGATGGTAAAATGTATTTTTACCGCCCCACTAAAAAACGAAGCTCACATGAATAACCGATGGAATCTGAACAATAAAAAAGCACTAATTACCGGAGGCACCAAAGGCATAGGAGCATCCATCGCAAAAGAATTTATCGAACTTGGTGCACAAGTTACTGTTGTAGCGCGTAATGAAAATGATTTTAAACAATTAGAAAAAGAAATTACGTCTGAAGGTAAAATCAGTTTTATACAAGCTGATATTAGCCAGTTAAGTGAGATTGAAAAAATAATTAAAATCATTAAAGAACAGTGGGGAGAGCTGGATATTCTTGTGAATAATGCAGGAATGAACATCCGCAAAAAGACCATTGATTATTCGTATGATGAATATGAAAGAATCATTCATACCAACCTCAGGTCTGCATTTGAGCTTAGTCGAAAAACATACCCTCTGCTAAAAAAATCAAAACAAGGCAATGTCATTAATATTTCATCCGTTGCCGGGCTTACACACCTGCGAACAGGTGCTATTTACGGAATGACAAAAGCTGCAATGACCCAGTTAACCAAAAACCTGGCAGGAGAATGGGCTGCCGATGGCATACGGGTTAATGCTGTTGCTCCATGGTATATTAGAACACCACTCGCCGAAACGGTTCTGAAAAATAAAGATTACTACGATGAAGTGATTAGCAGGACTCCTTTACAAAAAATAGGAGAACCTGAAGATGTTGCTGCTACTGTTGCCTTTCTATGCATGCCTGCTGCTGATTATATCACCGGCCAGTGTATTAGTGTTGACGGAGGGTTTATGATTTACGGATTTTAATTTTCCTGCTTCAAATCTATTATCAATAACTGTATAACCAAAAGGAAAGGTTAAACCTTTTCTATGGGCTTGGGTCTTTTTTATGTATTGAATTATTTTAACTATTTTTGGGTGTATAATTTGATGATATCCATTTTTTATGAAGCATAAGATTCAAAAAAAAGACTCCAAACCGGAATTAATTCCCTCCTCGCCCAGTCGCAGAGAATTTCTTAAGCTATGCACCTTTTTAGGCGGAGGAGTTTTACTTTCAGGAGGTTTATTAAGTTGCCTTGAGGGGAATAAAGAAATTCCGGTTGAGGTACTGGAACAAAAGGGAGACATAACCATTGTCCGGGCCGGGTGTCCCGCACATAATTGCGGAGGGCGATGCGTTTTAAAGCTTCATATCAAAAACAACAAAATCATCCGAATTGAAACCGACGACAGGGATAACGACACCCTTGCAGACCCACAGCTCAGGGCATGCATCAGAGGCCGCTCTTACCGGCGACGTCAGTATCATCCCGATCGGTTAAAATATCCTATGAAAAGAATTGGAAAAAGAGGAGAAGGGAAATTTGAACCGGTTTCATGGGATGAAGCCTTGGATATATTAGCCAACCAAATTAAACGAGTAAGAGATAAATATGGGAACTCATCTATCCTGGTACCCTATGGTACAGGCAGCTACAATCAGTTAAATGGCCGGCAAACAGCGGCGAGACTAATGAACTTAATAGGTGGTTCATTGGGCTTTTATAATAGTTACAGCTGGGCATGCATTTCAAAAGCAACGCCTTATGTTTATGGCACTTCTGTAACCGGTAATCAGCGTCAGGACTGGGTAAACAGCAAATATATTATTATGTGGGGCTGGAATCCTGCCGAGATGCGTGATGGTACTAACAGTGACTTTTTTATTAAGAAGGCCCGCGAAAATGGAGCTAAAGTAATTTGCATTGATCCCCGTATGAGCATGAGTGCAGTAGCTTTAGCCGATGAATGGATTCCTATTCGTCCGGGTACCGATGTATCGATGATGAGCGCAATGGCTTATACAATTATATCGAATAATTTACATGACAAAGATTTTATTAAACGTTGTTGCATAGGCTTTGACCGTTCGCAGATGCCTGATGGATGTGAAAATGAAGAAAGTTATTCTGATTATATTTTGGGTACTGTTGACGGTATTCCCAAGACCCCTGAATGGGCCGAAAAAATTTGTGGTGTTCCTGCCGAGACCATTAAAAGAATTGCTACAGCATATGCTACACAAAAACCATCTGTTCTTTACCAGGGATATGGAATGCAACGGAGAGCGTACGGCGAACAGGTTGTTATTGCCGGTTGTGCGCTGCCTGCCATTACCGGAAATGTAGGCATATCCGGAGGATGGGCCGGAGGAATAGCCCTACAGGCAAACGACGGAGGTCCTTTTTGGAATGTTTTCCCAACAGGGAGTAATCCTGTAAAAGCAAGAATTCCCGTATTCTTGTGGACTGAAGCGATTCTAAGAGGCAAAGAAATGGGTTATGAAGATGGTGTGAGAGGGGTAGACCAACTTGATAGTAATTTAAAACTTATATGGAGTGTCGCTTCTAACATTCTGATTAATCAACATGCCGATACCAATCGTTCGGCTAAAATTCTAAAAGATACAAACCTAGTTGAGTTTATTGCCGTTCAGGATCAGTTTATGACCCCATCAGCAAAGTTTGCCGATCTGGTGCTTCCCGTTTGTACCCAAATGGAAATGTGGGGACTTGAAGATGGATGGAAATATGGCGACGAAGTCATTATTATGCCAAAAGTCCACGAGCCTCCTTATCAAACCAAAAGCGATTACCAGATTTGTGCAGAATTAGCAAAAAGATTTGGGGTTAAAGAGCAGTTTACACAAAACAGGAATGAAAGAGAATGGATTGAATGGGCTGTAGGAAGATATAAAAATACAAGGTTTCCAAACATTCCCGATTTGGATAAGCTGGTACAAAAAAACACCGGAGTATATTCAAAACCCGTTGACAAACCAGCTATTGCATTTGAAAATTTCAGAAAGAATCCAAAACAGCATCCACTTAAAACTCCCACCGGAAAAATTGAGCTTTTCTCTAAAACTCTTTTTGATATGAAAAAACCGGATACTATTCCTGCGGTGCCCAAATATATCCAGGAGTGGGAAAGTCCTTTTGGCCAAGAAGCCAAAAAATACCCTCTGCAAGCTTTGGGGCATCATTATATGGCAAGAGTACACTCTACCCACGATGGCATTGACTGGCTTGATGAAGCTTTTCCTCAACGGGCATTCATTAATCCTGTTGATGCACAGAAAAGAGGAATACAAAATGGTGAAGAAATTTTAGTTTATAACGACAGAGGAAAAATAAGGATTCCATGCCGCATAACACCCAAAATCATGCCCGGGGTACTCAATATTCCGCAGGGTGCCTGGTGGAGTCCTGATAATGAGGGTGTTGACAGAAGAGGAAATATTAATGTGCTTACTTCTCATCGGTGGACTCCCCTTGCATATGGGAATGCACAACATACTATTATGGTAGAAGTAGAAAAAATTTAAAAACCAACGAACATGGCAAAACAATGGGCTTTTTATTTTGATTCATCCAAATGTTCAGGCTGCAAGACCTGTCAGATTGCCTGTAAAGACAAACACGATTTACCCGTGGGTATCAGATGGAGAAATGTTTATGAGGTTGCCGGAGGTGATTGGGAACAAAAAGATGGAAACTGGATATCAACGATTCGTTCATACCACATCTCCATGGCTTGTAACCATTGTAAAGATCCTATTTGTATGAAACAGTGCCCCAATAATGCCATATACAAAACCGAAGAAGGATTGGTTTTGATAGATGAAGATCGCTGCATGGGATGCAAATATTGCCAATGGGCTTGTCCGTACGGAGCTTTACACCTGAACCCTTCAACCGGAAAGATGACTAAATGTACTATGTGTGCCGATTACATTGCCGAAGGCAAACAACCATCCTGTGTAGCAGCCTGTCCTATGAGAGTTTTGGAATTTGGGGATTACGAAGAGCTTAAACAAAAATATGGAAACGAATCAGAAATCTATCCGTTACCCTCGGCTCATTATACAAAGCCTTCAGTAATTATCAAGCCACATCAATCCTATAATAAAAATATAAACTGGGAAATCATTAATCAAGAGGAGGTGCACCATGAATAGCTCAGAATGGTCGCTCTTATTTTTTACACTTACCGGACAATTTTCAGTTGGTATTACCCTGGCTCTTTTTATTTTGTATTGGTTTAATAAAAAACCAAACCAAATTAAATCGCCCATCATCTTACATCATGGACTGATAACAGCCTCTTTATCAATCATTATCGCCTTGTTTATTTCTTTCTTACATCTTTCTTCGCCTCTCTCATCCGTTTATGCGTTAAGTAATCTAAAAAATTCGTGGTTGAGTTGGGAAATCTTTATGGTATCGGCTTATGCGATGGTAATTGTACTTGTCACTTTGTATGAATGGAAAGTAAAACATAAATCCTACATCACTCCTCTGCTTCTTCTGTCGACATTATTAGGTCTGACCATGATTTATTCTATGGGCAGATTATATATGATCGAAACGGTTCCGGTATGGAATACCCCTGAAACACTCATTGTTTTCTATATTAACACCATCGTTTTAGGCCTATCCTTTATTTTAGCGTTTTATTCGGATAAGATTTATGATACAGTTGAGAAATCATTCTTTATTATCATTCTCTTAACGCTTATTCTAAAACTTAGTACCTATTATTTAAACTGGGAAACTGAAATTAATGATAATATAGCATTTACACATCATCAAATTCCTGCAATATGGAGTGTTTTATGGTGGCTCTGGATTCCCGGACTTGTCCTGATGATTAGTATTTATTTAAAAAAGGATTCTGGAATAAAAACCAGAAGCCGTTTATATCGTTCCGCATTTATATTATTTGTGATAGCTGAATTTGCTGCGAGAGTAATCTTTTACTCCTCGTATTACAGATTAGGAGTTTAAAAGTAAGCTAAATATACTTTATCATCTGCAATATTTGGCCCAATACCTTATGGCATCAATACTACCATATCTTTTTCCCTTATTCCAGTCGTAACATGCCCCTTTCTTATCGCCAGTTTTTAAACGTCCATAACCTTTTTTAGCATAGATATCGCCATTAAACGGATCATAATCTAAATACATCGAATAATCGCTTATAGCATATTCCCAAGTGCCGGTTGCTGAATAAATATCACCTCTTAACTCATATTGCTCTTTCGATGCTTTTTGTTCAAACGATTCATTAACGGTAACTAATGCTTCCAACAATTTATTGTCCTGATAAAGTGATCTTGTTTTAATCATTAAAAGACTTGCATTATGAGGCATTAAAGGCAATAAATCATCAATGATAGCTATCGATTGGCTATACCGGCCAACTTTTAAAAGCAGTTCTGCTTTAAGTAAATAAGAATCTACCTGATAAGGGTTTTTATATATCGCTTTTTCAATATCTGACAAAGCACGTTCAAAATCTCCCATTTTATCATACAATTTAGCCCTTTGCTCAAAATACTGAACAGGTATTTTACTGATTTCAATAGCCTTATTAATGGTTTCCAGCGCTTTATTATAATCCTTTAATGCGTTACTTACTTTACTATGAATATAAAATACCTGGTGCAGGTTGTTATTGCGATGAATGATTTCCTGAACAAGGAATAGTGCTTCGGTAAATTTCTCCTGTTCATAAAGTTGTTCGGCCCGATAAATTTGTTTCTCGGTAGCAGAATATACCTTTGTTTTTAAAATACTATCGAGAAAAGGCGAGTGAATTAATTTCTCATAATCTTTATCATTAAATAAATCGAACAGTGAAATTTTATGGTTTGATTGCAAATTTTTTAATAATACCCTTTGCGCTGATATATAATCATTAAGCTTTAGAAATATTTTCACCTGACAGGCTGTGGAAGCATTTCTTTTAATCTTCTCAAGGCTATTACAAATCTCCAGTGCTTTTGGATAAAGCCCTAATTGAAAAGATGACTCAATTTGAGCCAGGTAGAAATGGCTGTTTTGTTCTTTCTGAGTTAAATATTCCAGTGTATCAAACGCTTGCTGATAGTTTCCCTGTTGTATTTGTACAAATGGATAAAGCTCCCTGGTTTTTACCGGTTGAGCCTGTAATAAAAAAACATAGCCCAGAAATCCTATCAATAAAAACAATCTATACATATTATTCATCAAATATCATTCCTGTTCCTTCTTCAGTATAAACATGAATAAACCCAACCATGTTACGCACTTCCATCCCGGTTATCCTGGGTTCCCAAATATCACAAATGTAATAATAAACTCCTGTTGATGCTTTTTTATTCGAATTTTTTATGGTTCCATCCCAGTTGATCATTGGATCTTCCGTCTCAAAAACCAGTTCGCCCCAACGGTTAAAAATACGCATATGCACTTTTTCGACATAATTAAGCGGATTTTTGGCCAGATAAATATCATTTATTCCATCATTATTCGGTGTAAAAACGTTAGGTAACTCATAATAAGCACACTCGTCAACACAATATACATAGGATAAATCACTCTCGTTATAAAACGAATCAACGGCAGACACAGCATAACATCCAGCCATTGAACCCTCAGGAAAATGCTCATAAATAGTATTCTCAGCACCCATTATTCTATCCACAGAATCAAGCGGAGAATCATATTGCATGGAATAATATATCTTATAGCCAATTACATCATCTGCACAAGTTAAATTGGGATTATTCCAGGTAAGTACATTTTTCATACTATCACATGAAGATCTCACGGTAAGAGTTGGCGGGCAGGGCCGTTGAAAATCTTCAGGTGTTGCACAAATTTTATGCGAGAAATTTTCTGTAAAAAATTTCCGGGTATCCACCTTATAATATCCCATACTTTTTACCATATAGCAATACTGTGAACCATTGGCCAACTGATGATCGGTATATGTTCTGTTGGTTGAATAACCTATCGAATCATAATTCATGGTAGCATTATTCTGGCGGTATATAATATATTCATTATCAAGCCAGGGCGTATTTTTTTCAATATTAATTGTAATGGCATTATCGAAAGGGTCCGGATTTAAAAATATTGAAGAAGCTAATTGCGGATTTCCAATTTTAAACCGATTTCCAGGGGTATCATTATACAAAGCAACTTCGTATGAATATTGTGTTTCGGTAGTATTTAAACCGGTATCAAAAAAAGTTGTATCATCTAATCCGGCAATTGAATCAATCTTTGTCAATCGCATTCCATAGGCTTCATCAGAGCGATAAATGATATATTTAAAAGGTCCGTCAGCTTCAGGGACAGTATCCAAACGATTCGGTTTGGCCCAACGCAGCATAATTTCGCCATCTGTATCATCTGTTTCCAGAACACTAACATTGGTAATATTTGGAAATCCCGGAGCTATGATACCACAAGCTTCTTCGGAAGGATAACTTTGAGCTCCATCAGCAAATTCGGCAACAATACGGTAACAATAATCAAAACCCTGAACAAGGCCTTCCCCATCCTTATTATCAACAAAAAGGGTATCAGAAGTTTCACCGACAAACTCATATCCGCTTTCCTGGGGTAATCCGGTGATACAACTGTCGGGGGTATAATCAAGCGACCCTATCCTTCGGTAAATCAAATATTTGACAGGGTTACAATTCCCCGGACTCCATGCTAAACGCATAAAAGCATTCGCCGGTTCTATCATCAGTCCGTCAGGTGGTGGACCAATTACTTTAATTAAAAAGTTGTCTACATCCACCAGATGAATATCCGGATGTTTATCCTGGGCTGTAATCAAAACTAAATATTCGCTTTTGCGCAGGTGATTACATCCTGTTACCCACCGAAACCTGGAAATCACTTCGCCCGGTTTACTCGATAATTCTTCCAGGATAGCCGGATTGGACTCAAAAAGGAAGGGTCCGCCAACACCAATATGTTCTATAGAGTCATAATTAATATCAGTACTTCGTACGAAGGTCTCCAGGGTATCACCTGCTAAAATACACCAATCTTTAAAATCGTCATTTTCAGGCGGCACATTTTCTGTTGCATAAACATCAATTTGCATATCACGAATTAAAGAGCCTATTTTTATTCCGTCCCGCCATTCATCAATCCGGATCGCAACATTGAATTTTCCGGTATCCGGAGGGGTGTTCCATATAAAATCGCCGGTAACCTCATCTATACCAATATAATTAGTAGCAGGAGGCAATATATATCCATCAATGGGATCTCCATTTTCGCCGGTACATTCGGTTAACGAATACGAAAGGCTATCACCATCAGGGTCATAAGCGCCCGGATTATGAATAAATAATCTGTATTGAGCCGCTTTATTAATGGGAGGGTTCAATAATACAGGAGAATCATTAGGCCCTAATTCAGGATTCACATATATGGTTGTTTTTACTGAAAAAATAGTATTTACAGAATTTGGAATATTATCGATTCCATCATTACGGTTAGGATCCTCTACCAGTACTTCATAAACGCCGGGCCCCGGAAACGTATGTCTGGCAATATATCGATTTTGCTGATAATCATCGGGTAATTCGACTAAATCATGTCGTGAAACCATTGAATAGGTACCATCACCCCAGGAAACTTCCAGCTCCTCTCTATCCACATTGCTCAATGTATACGTATAGGTAGTTAAGGTTATCTCAAACGTTAACTCAGAAATTTGCGTATAGGTTATTTCTCCTGCCCTGTTATGCGTTGCGTAAAGGGTTTGTATAAAAAACAGACTAATAAAAAAAATCAAATAAAAACGTAAAAATTTCATTGTAAAGAGATTAATATTTCTTTTTTCATGACATCATATTGATAACCCTGCTCAAAATTTCCATTTTTAATCATGAGTAAATTTTTCTGATCAAAAAAACAGATCCAATAAAACCGTATTATGAACAACTATCTTATCCGGAAGATGTGTCTTCAAATGAATTTGATAATAAAACCATGGAAATTCATCGGTTGTTTTGATATCCTTATTTTTCAATTTTAAATCTAAATCATCATGCTTAAATTGAAAATGATGATTAAAATACTGATCGATTTCTTTTTGATATTTTACCACACTTTCCCGATGACTTAAATCAAGATCTGCTTCATATAAATGATCGAATAATAATTCAAAATCTTCTGTGAATAATTGAAATGAGATCGAAAGTTCTTTTTCTTCTTTCAGATATTCAACATTTGTAAATGAAACATGTACCGGGTGCATTATGGTAATTATACAAGCAACCCATTCTACAAACAATGTCATATGCTAAAAGTACAAATTTTTATCTAGTTGATATAAATTACTAAATAAAAATAATGCGTTTTATAGTTCTTTTACGAACAAACAGTTTTTCATAAACTATTAAAAAAAGGAATAAATTTTGTTAAATTTCGATGCAAACGAAAACACTTTTTTAACCTTTAACTTTCAGAAAATGATAAGTATTTCAATTCCTGTTAATAAGGGTTTGCCTTGCTAAAAATGAGAATCAATTACTGCAGTCACCTTTTATTCCTTAGAAAATAATTAAGAGAGGTAACATTTTATGAAAAAATAATACGAACTAAATAAAAAAACAATGAAATATAAAGTTATATTTTCTTTACTACTAATAATTAACAACTTAAATCTTTTAAGCCAAAATTCAAGCCATCACTACGAGGTAAAAATTATTGATTTAAAGAATGAAGCCCCCCTTCCTTTTGCAACCATACTTATTAATGGCAATCCGCATCATGGGGTAGTAACGAATTTAAACGGTATAGCCGAATTCAGCCTTTCGCCATCCGATGATTACATTCAGGTTAGTTATGTGGGTTATAAAACTAAAAGAATTAACAAAGAACAAATAACAACAATTATCAAGTTACAACCAACGGAGGTTGAGTTAAAAGAGGTTGTTATCTTCCCGGGAGAAAATCCGGCACACCGGATTATCCAAAGAACCTTAGAAAACAAAGAAATAAACAACCCCGATCATATCAGTGAATACAGCTGTAACATATATAATAAAAGTATATATAACTACATTTTTGAAGGTAAAGCAAAAGAATATGAATCGTATAAGGGGTTAAGGGAACTATCCGACACCAGTCACCTGATAATCATGGAGTCGGCTACCACACGATTTTATAAAACACCTGATAAAATCAGCGAGATTATCAAAAAAGTAAGAGTTTCGGGTTTGAAAGAACCTTCTATCGCACCTTTATCTACCGATCTGCAACCTTTCCATTTTTACAACCCTACAATCGATATGCTTGAAATTACCTACCTAAGCCCTATAAGTTCCGGCAGTTGGAACAGGTATTTATTTTTGCTTGAGGATACATTATACCATAATAAAGACACGACTTACATTATCACATTTGAGCCTAAAAAAAACAGTAACTTTGAAGGATTAAAAGGTTTTTTACACATCAATACCAACCAGTATGCAATAGAAAAAGTCGTAGCATCGCCGGCAGATAAAAAGTTAATGGAACTACATGTTCAACAGAACTACGAATTTAAAAACAACTATTGGTTTCCCAAAGAGCTCAAATCAGAACTAAGATGGGAAAATGTATACAATATCGGACTGGGAATGATTGTAAAATCAGAGAGTTACATAACTGACTTTCGAACAAATATCCCCAAAGACTCCGTAAAATACAATGAAGAGGTATTACAATTTGATAAACTGGCTACTCGGGATGCTGACCTGGCCATGAAAAAATACCGGTATATCGATCTCAATGAAAAAGAGACAAACACATACCTCACTATTGACAGCATTGGTGAAGCAGTAAATCTCGATTATTGGCTGAAATTTTCTGAGAAGATAACAGCCTATAAATTACCCATATACAAGTTTTACATTCCATTAAAAAAATTAATGACCTATAATGAATTCGAGGGCTACCGCTTTGGTATAGGCTTATATACCGATGATCCCTTAATAAGCTGGATTGAGCTTGGTGGATGGGCGGCTTATGGATTTAAAGATAAAGAGTGGAAATATGGCGGCGATATTAAATTATATTTTGATAAAGATAAAGAAAATATATTGAGTGGTTCCTATCAATATGAAGCGGTTTTTCCAGGAAACGAGGATTTTGTCAGGGAAGAAACATATATCGAAGGTTACTTTTTGCAACAAGCAGATTATACCACGCAACTTAAAGCCTCATTTAAAACCCGAATACGCTATTTAGAACTACAATTTGATTTTGTAAATGACAAACGTTTTCCACAATACAACTACTCATTTTTGCTTAATAATAATTGGGTAAACAACTATAAAATAACTGAGATAGGAGCTCAAATAAGGTTCTCATTTAAAGAAAAATATATATGGCAATTAAAACAAAAAATCAGAATTGAAACCAGCTGGCCAGTGCTCAGGGTTGGTTACAAAAGAGGGATTAAAGGATTATACGGAGGCGAAATTGATTACGAAAAACTATGGGCACAATTAGACTATTCACATACTTTCCCCCGGATTGGAAAAAGTACCTTACGGGTAGAAGCAGGAAAAATATGGGGAGAGGTCCCTTACTCTTTCCTTTTCTCAGGTGCCGGAGGATGGAGCAGTTCGGTGCCCTTTATCGTAAACAACCGTTTCAACACCATGACACCCAATCAATTTACAAATAATGAAATTATAAATGCCTACTTTAACCATGATTTTGGTACACGATTGATTTCAACCTCGGAATGGAAACCAAAAATAATGATTACGCAGGCTTTTGGAATTGGGAATCTGAAAGATAAACACTTACATCAATATATTGAATTAACCGATATGAATAAAGGATATTATGAAAGCGGACTGGTTGTTAATGATCTTCTAAGGTTTAATATGGCTAATTTTGTTTACCTGGGTTTAGGAGGTGGTGCTTTCTATAACTATGGGTATTACTCTTCGAGTGACTGGATGGAAAATTTTAAGCTTAAAATAAGTTTAAAAGCAAGCTTCTAGAAATTTCTCATTATTTGCTCTTAGTAAGAAATATATACTTAAATTTTGTAACTTTACTAAGTTACCAACGTTTTTTTTGTTATGAAAAAAATTACCATAATAGTTCTCACTTTACTCCTGATTTCCGTAAATCAGCATCTAAAAGCGCAACAAATTGAAAATTTTCGTGTTCGGAAGTTAAACGATAAGTTAAACATCTTTTATGATTTAACACAGGAAAAAACGGGGCAACAGTTTGATATTAAAGTCTTATGCTCCGATAATGGAGGGACAACCTTTGACATCCCCTTAAAAACAGTTTCCGGAGATATTGGCAAAGGGATTACCGGAGGGAAAAACAACGTAATTGTTTGGGATGTTCTTGCGGATCGTAAAAACTTTAAGGGAAATGATTTTGTATTTAAAATAACGGCTACACCCTATCAAATAGAAAATTCCACCGATTACTCCCATGATTTTTATTTTGAACTGGTGGAGTGTTATAAAAAAGGAAATCAGGTAATCAGTGCTATAAAAATAACCAACAAGGGCCCTAAAAGAGACTTAAAAATAGCCAACCGGTTGGCCCGGATTTATGATTATAAGGATACTTATGTTGAAGCTCATAATTCAAAACTAGGAAAAATAAGTGGTCATTACCGCTACTCAGTACCTACTCTATCCTTTAATGAAAACCAAACGGAAATAGCTGTATTTCGTTTTGATGTGCCTCAAAATTTCTCTGACAGGTTAAAACTTTTTGAACTGGGAGTCGAAATATTGGAAATTACATACGGACTGGATTATAAGTCAGGAAATATTCAGTTTAAGGATGTATCGTTAGCATCCCCGGACAAACCTGTAAATGCAGAATTCATTTCCGGGGCTCTAACTATTGATATTGGCCCCGATATGAAAAAAGTTAATGATGTTAAGCCTCCTGCGATATCCTTTACTAAACCATTGCTTGCTGATAAAAAACCCATAACGGTTAATTCCGAACTGCTTATCTTAAAAGGTAATATAAAAGATGACCATGGTGTTTTTGAATTTACGATTAACGGAATGGATGTTCTGTTTAACGAGGAAGGGCAATTTGAATCCGATGTATATTTAGCAGAAGGAAATAACACCCTATTTGTCAGGGCTGTTGATATTTTTGAAAATACAGTAGAAAAAAATTATAGCGTAATTTATAGTCCCCATGCAAAAAAAGGGCAAAGACAAACAAAAGATGAAAATGAAAGCACGAAAACAACACTTGCCGAATTGGAAACCGGCGGATCCGGAAAGTATTATGCACTAATTATAGGGGTAAACAATTATTCCGATCCTGAAATCAATGATCTTGACCAGCCCGAAGCTGATGCTGATAAACTCCATCATACGCTGATAAACCATTATACTTTTGAAAAAAATAATATTAAACTATTAAAAAGCCCCACACGAGAGCAGATTATTTCTGAGATGGACCGGTTAAACAAATTGATTACAGAGGATGATAACTTGCTTGTTTTTTATGCCGGACATGGATATTGGGATAAAAAAGACGAAGCAGGCTACTGGCTCCCTGCTGATGCGAAAAAAGCCAATACGGCAAACTGGATAAGAAATAGTACCATAAGGGATTATCTGAGAACCATAGGTACTAAACACACCTTGCTGATTGCTGATGCATGTTTTAGTGGTGGAATTTTCAAAACCCGCAAAGCATTTGCAGATGCACCCAAATCCATTCAGAAATTATACGAACTTCCCAGTCGAAAAGCTATGACCAGTGGTACATTACAGGAAGTACCCGATAAAAGTGTTTTTCTATTATATCTAAACAAAAGATTAAAGGAAAATACCCAACCTTACATCTCGGCCGAAGAACTCTTTAGCAGTTTTAAAATTGCCGTGTTAAATAACAGTCCCAATGTTCCTCAATACGGAGAAATAAAAGATACCGGCGATGAGGGAGGCGATTTTGTTTTTGAGAAAAAATAGAAAGTTTACATTTATAATTCTCAACACCATAAAAAAAAGCCTGCTATAAATAATTCAGCAGGCTTATTTCGTTAATAATTCAAAAGGATTATTATCTTGCTTCAGCACCAACAGTCTGAGTATACACATCAAAGGCCGGTGGTTGCTGCATATGTCTTTTAACAGCGCATAAGTTTGCTGCGTTAATCACCGCATCTTTATACTTTTCAGGAAAATCTTCAGGTACCTGAATTTCCAAATCTATCCGGTCTATTAACCGCGACATGGGATTAAAGTTCATCTTCTGAATAATCTTTATATCGTCAGAAGGTATCCCTCGTTGATCACAAAAACCTTTTACATAAATACCGGCACAAGTACCAATAGATGCTAAAAACAAATCAAACGGAGCCGGGGCACTTCCCTCTCCTCCACCCTGCAATGGTTGGTCGGTTTTAATATCCTGCCCGTTAAATCGAGCATTTATTTTTTTATTTCCATCAAAATAAATTTCCATGTTCATGACTACTCTGCTTTTTAAAAAATTAAATTATTAATATATTTACATCTTTAAATACAATTTTCCTGCCAATGTTAAATTCTGTCAAAATGACGTTAAAACAAGGAAACTGTTCACCCATTTATAGAATAATTATTTTTTGAATTATTCGAATTATTCAAAAATATTATAGACAACAACATAAAATAAGACAAATATTAAACACCTGTAAGAAATAATTGTTTCATTATAATATATTTAGATCAGCATCAATGGGCATAGCAAAAAGAAAAAAACTAAAAAAGGAACTGGGGTTATTTAGTGTGTTTGCCATTAGCACAGGAGCTATGTTTAGCAGTGGGTTTTTCCTCCTTCCCGGTCTTGCTGCCCATTATACAGGTCCTTCTGTCTTTCTGGCTTATTTTTTATCCGGTTTATTAATTGTTCCTGCCATGTTAAGCTTTGCTGAAATTACAACGGCCATACCAAAAGCCGGTGGGGCTTATTATATTATCGACAGAACTTTTGGTCCGATGCTTGGTACCGTTGGGGGAATGGGGACTTATTTTGCTTTAGTTCTTAAGTCTGCTTTTGCTTTAATTGGGATTGGTGCCTATACCTCTTTGGTTTTCGACATTCCAATAAAACCCATAGCTATAACTTTAACGGTAATTTTTGCAATCATCAATATATTAGGATCGAAAAAAAGCTCATCATTGCAAAATATACTGGTCCTTGTACTTCTTATTGTCTTGGGCTTAATTATTATTGATGGAGTTTTCCAGGTATTTACCAACGACACAATTCTTATTCAAAAAACAAAATTTACCCCATTTTTTGAACAAGGAATAGGCGGATTATTTACTACTATAGGGTTTGTTTTTGTTTCTTATGCCGGATTAACAAAAATTGCCAGTGTAGCAGAAGAAATAAAAAACCCGGAACGAAATATTCCGCTGGGGATGATTTTGTCATTAACGATAACCACATTAATCTATGTGTTAGGAACTTTTTTAATGGTTGTTTTTATTCCAAAAGATGATTTTTTTAAAGATCTAACCCCGGTAGCAACATTAACAGATTTCACCCTTCGCTGGCTTCCTGCAAAAATTACGCTCATCATGGTTGTTTTAGCAGCACTTGCCGCATTTGCTTCAACAGGGAATGCAGGTATCATGTCATCGTCGAGATATCCGTTAGCCATGTCGCGTGATAAAATTTTACCGCCTTTTTTTGGAAAAATTAATAAGAAATTTAATGTCCCCGTAATTTCAATATTATTTACATCCACCATCATTATTCTTATTATACTATTTGTTAGTGAAGAGGGTATTGCCAAAATGGCCAGTGCATTTCAGTTATTGATCTTCTTTTTTATTAATCTGGCTGTAATTGTATTTCGAAAAAGTAAAATAGAATCGTACGACCCCGGGTTTTTGTCTCCCTTATATCCATGGGTACAGATTTTTGGCATGTTTTCTTCCTTTATCCTGATCATTTATATGGGTTGGGCTCCTTCATTTTTTTCAATGCTTTTAATTTTAATAAGCATAGCCTGGTATAGATATTATGTTCGTAAAAGGGTAACAAGAGAAGGTGCTATTTATCACTGGTTTGCACTTTTAGGTCAACATAAGTACGATAAGATTGAAAATGAATTTCTTCATATTATTAAAGAAAAAGGATTACGCGAAGAGGATCAATTTGACCGGCTAATAACGGATGCTAAAATAATTTTTATTAAAAAAGGGTTGCTTAATCTTAAAAACAGAACATTTGAAGTTTTGCTTGATAAAATTTCCGAAGAAATTGCTGAAGAACACCATTTAACGGAAAAAGAGTTAATCCACGAATTTAAAAAAGCCACTACCTTTGATCCTGAATTAATCATTCCTCAAATATCAATATCTTTTGCATCAGACAAAAGAATAGAACAACCATCGGTATACATTGCCATTTGTGAAAAAGGAATAAAGAAGACTATCACAAAATATGGTATTAGCTCAACGGACAAAATTCATGTCTTCTTTTTTATCGTTGCTCCCGAAGATAATAATAGGCTTTTATTACGAATCTTATCGCGATTGATGGATATTACCGAAAGGGAAAATTTTCTTAAAGATATTTTAGCTCAAAAATCTGCACGCGAAGTAAAAGAATATCTCTTGCATAACGACAGGTATATCAGTTTAAAGCTGGATAAAGAAAATGAAATGCATCAAATATTTATCAATCATAAAATTAAAAATATAGATTTCCCGAAAGGTATACTCATTGCTTTAATTGATAGAAACGATGAAACGATTACCCCCGATGGAGAAACCATTTTACAGGCAAACGATGTTTTAACGATTATTGGAAAACCTGATAAGTTAAAGGTTTTTAGGAGTCAATATAAAATTCATTAATATAAAAAGCAAATAGTGGCAAAAACCACTATTTGCTTATATGTAATAATTATTAAAAGCTAAAATTTAAAACTAAGGCAGTTCCTGCCCTTCAATCCATGGAGCACCAATATTTTCAAGTTCTTTTTCCATTGCAGGAATTTTTTCATCCATAATGGTTTTGATTTTTTGTTTTATTCCTGCAAATTGTTTTTTAGCCATCTCAAGACTTCGCTTATGCATTGGTGTTGGTCCGTAAGTTGAGTTTTCTGTTCCTATTCTTGCTGCACTTAATCTACTATAAACTGTAGGTTTATTTTTCTCACCAATCTTACGCTTAGCCTGGTTTCCATAAAATGCTGTTTCAATATCCTTTATTTCCTTTCTTAAATCATGAATTTTCTGGTTAAGTTCTCCGGGAACTATTTCAGTACGTCCAAGAGACTTCGCCATAGCGTTTACTTTTTTCTTTGCATTATTCAGAGTGATTCTGGCTGCGCCTAAAGAGGCAGAGAACTCTTCCATTTCTCCCCAGAACGCTACAACAGCATCTGGTTCAGCGCCTTCCAGTGCACCTTTACGCATTCTTTCCACATCAAATTCCATGGGTTCTGATAAATCAGTCACTTTTCCGTCAATTTCTTTCGAAAGCATAACAGTATAAGTACCCGGAGCAACCATAAAACCTGTTGGTTCAGAGTCTGTATTTTCAGTATCCAGATTAACCGGACTTTGGGATTCTCCTCTTAAACCCCAGGCTACCCGGTGAAAACCTTTTGTTGTTGGACCTTCCATTTTTCGTATAACATTACCATCCGAATCTTTCACGGTTAACCATATTTTAGGTTCTTCCTGTTTTAACTCCTCGTCAAGAGCATCCCATCCCGGGAATGGTATATCTTCATTTTTCTTTTTTAGTTCCTTTTCACGCTCTTTTCTTTTATCTTCCAGGGTTTTATACTCTTCCCCGATATAATAAGTAAATACAGCACCAAATGGAGGATTCGGGGCTGTAAACAATTGAGCACCCATGGAACCTTTCTGACTACCACCATAAGGGGTTCTTTGGATGTACCACCATGCTTTTCGTGTAGGGAAAATTGTGGCTTCATCTTTAAGTTGTTGCTCGGAAACATACCGTAAAACAGAATAATCGTCAAATACATAAAAACTACGTCCAAAAGAGGCGCCTACAAGATCATTTTCACGACGTTGAATGGCTAAATCTCTAAACGATATGGTTGGTACATTTCCGGTAAGTTTTACCCATTTATTACCCCCGTTAACTGTAAAATAAATACCAAATTCAGTAGCTGCAAATAAAAGCTCAGGCTTAACATGATCTTGTACTATTCTCCATACCAAGGTTCTTTCAGGAATATTTGCCTTGATTGATTTCCATGTTTTACCTTTATCTGTACTTTTGTAAAGGTAAGGATTAAAATCACCAAATTTATGATTATCCAGGGCAACATATACTGTGTTGGCATCAAACATATCTGCTTTAATATCATTCACAAATGCAGTAGCAGGTACTCCTGGTAGTTCACTCACCTTTATTTTACGCCAGTTTTGTCCGCCATCCTCAGTTACCCGGATTAGTCCGTCATCGGTTCCGGCATAGATTACACCTTCCTGAACAGGCGATTCGGCCAGTGAGGTAATGGTATTATAAGTTGACATAGCACTCAAATCCCATGCGGCATTATAACTCCACGTCTTGTCCATAATGGGCAAAGTTATCCGCTCCTGATTTTTGGTTAAATCTCCTGAAACAGGTTCCCAACTATCCCCACGGTTATCGGAACGCCAAACCCGGTGTGAAGCAAAATACAAGCGGGTAGGTGAATGCGGGCTTACTAAAATAGGCGCATCCCAGTTAAATCGTTCGCTGCCTTCGCCTTCTTCGGGTTGCGGCTGTATATATACCATTTCTCCTGTTGTGCGGTCAACACGTACCAGGTTGCCTTGCTGCCATTCGGCATAAACAATATCCGGATTTCCGGGTTCTGTAGCCGGCTGATGTCCATCGGCAAACAAAACAACTTCCCAGTCTGAATTTCTTATACCACTGCTGTTATCCGTTCTGGAAGGTCCTCCCTGAGTACTATTATCTTGTGTGCCTCCATAAATATTATAAAAAGGCTCGGCATCGTCAACAGCCACTTTATAAAACTGAGTAATGGGTAGGTTAGGGATATATTTCCAGTTTTTGGACCGATCAAAACTTTCGTATATTCCTCCATCCGTTCCAACCAGCAAGTAATTCGGGTCATCTTTCCTAAAAGTAAGCGAATGGTTGTCTGAATGTTTAAACTCCTCGCCCATTCGTTTGAATGTTTTTCCGCCATCTTCGGAAACCTGCATCCGTACATCGGCAATATATATTCTATCAAACTGATGTGGGCAAGCATACAGTTCCTGGTAATAATGAGGGCCTGTACCCCCGGAAACTGCATCAGACATTTTGGTCCATGAAGCACCTCGATTCTCACTTCGGTACAATCCGCCGCTTCTTTGTTCCTCTTCAATCACTGCATATATAACATCAGGCTTTTGGGGCGAAATAGCCAGACCTATTTTTCCCATATCTGATTTAGGCAATCCTTTTTCCAGTTTTTTCCATTTTTCACCACCATCATTGGATTTATAAATTGCAGTACCCGGACCACCTCCCATGTAAGCGGCTACATTTCTGTGACGCTGCCATGTTGCTGCGTATAAACAATCAGCATTACGGGGATCAATAACGAAATCTGTAACACCAATCCATTTGTTGTCACCCAGCGTTTTTTTCCATGTTTTTCCTCCATCGGTTGTTTTATATAACCCCCTGTGGCCTCCTTTTGTCCATAACGGGCCCTGTGCTGCAACCCATACAATATTGGAATTTTCAGGATGAATAATAATTTTTGAAATATGATTGGATGCTTTTAACCCCATATTTTTCCATGATTTCCCTCCATCATCACTACGGTAAACACCATCACCGTATCCAACATGTCGTCCGCCAACATTTTCACCGGTTCCAACCCAAACAATATGAGGATTATTTTCATCAATGGTTACACAGCCAATAGAATAGGAACGTTGATTATCAAATACAGGTTCCCAGGTTGTTCCTGAATTGTTGGTTTTCCAAACACCCCCGGAACCAACCGCTACGTACCATATATTATTATTTTCGGGATGAATGGCAATATCGGCAATCCTTCCCGACATAAAAGCCGGGCCTATATTACGCAATTTTAAACCGGAAAATGTTGATTCCGTAAATAACTCATTATCATTTTTATTCTGAGCCCATCCACTCGAAAATAAAAATAACAGGGCAAAAGCAAAAATTAGTGTTAAATTTCTCATAATGAAACAATTATTTGGTTAGTATTATAATGTAAAAGCTACTTATATCTTTAGATTATATTCAGTGATAAAAGTTTAATTTACTTAAAATTAATTCATTATGAAAATTAGTTTACAATCATCTGTAATAGCTGCAGATAAACTAATCCAGATAATCCAGGGCTTCCAGCTTTAAGGCCCTGAGTGACAAAAGGATATCAAGAAAAAAGAATACTGCAGAAATCAATATTGAAATAATGGAAAGGCTGAACAAAAAGTAACCCAACATTCTTAAATCAAAGGTAAAAAACTGCATGAATGCAAGCAAAGGAATAATTAAACTGCTGGAAATCACACTAAAGGTAATGGCTGCAATAGAAGTTCTTAGATATTTGCTTCGTAGATAAAGAATTTTTATTTCATTCCTTTTAGCATCGCGCCGATTAATTCCTTGATGATCTAATTCTGCTACCAGAATCCTTGTCCGGTCGATGGTTCGTCCAAACCGGTTGGTAATGGTTAACAACAATAATCCAACACCCGAAATAAGGGCAACCGGGGTAATACAGGATTTTAAAAATTCAATAAATGTTTCTATTGATTCCATAACTATATTTTTTTGTTTTGCCAATTTCCATATTTCATATATAAAAATGAAATGACAGCAATAATACTACCATAAAAGATTTCTACTGTCCAAACAAATTCAATTTTCGGAGACTTTAAACTCACCATTATATAGGTATACAAAACATAAAAAACAATTACTGAAGTTTCAATAAGAAACGACACTTTGGTCATCCCTGTGCCGGAAACACCACTAAAAATTACAAATCCAACGGTTAAAAACAGCGCGGCAATACTTACTACATACAAAGATGGTAAAGCTTCATGTATAAGTATTTGGTTATTGGTATAAATTGACAGGATAACCTGAGGGAATAACATATTTAACAAAACAAGGCCAGCAACCCCGGCAATACAAATTTTCACAATTTTTAAGATTAATGGTATAACTTCGTCTTTTCGTTCACGACCGATTAAAAAACTAACCAATGTATTGGTTGCAGAAGTAAATCCCCAGATGGGGATTAGCATCACAACATAAATACTCCGGATTACATTGGATATGGCCAATGGACGCTCGCCCATTTTTTCAACAAAAAGAAAGAAGAAAAACCAACCGGTAAATGAAATAAAGTTTTGCATCATCATGGGAAATGCAACGGTTAAGATCCGTTTTAATATGGCAATATCAAACTTTTTAAATCTAAACAGGTTAAAAAACTTTAAATCAACAAACTTTAAGGTGAAGAAAATAAAAAATATCATGGCAGACACTTCGGCAATAACTGAGGCTATTGCTGCACCCGAAATTCCTAATGCCGGGAAACCGAAATTCCCGAAGATTAAGGCATAATCGAAAAACACATTGGTCAAAGCCATAAAAATAGTGGTCCAGGTAATTATCCGTGTACGGGCTATTCCGATATAAAAGGCTCTGAATCCAAAATTTATAAAAGCAAAAAACAACCCAAAAATTCGATATTCAAAATAATTAATACTTGCCGATTTAATATCCTCAGATTCTAAAACAGCATCAAAAATGGGCTTCATAGCCCAATGCATTGTAGAAATAATCAATATTGCCAATACAATAAGAAAGTAATGTGAATGCTCAATAACAACACCAATCTGTTTATTATTATTTTCACCAAAACGCCGGGCGACAATAATCTGTGAGCCAATGGAAAATCCAAAACCTAACATGATAAGGGTTAGGTAAAATACGCCACCAATAGCAGCTGCACCAAGCTCTACTTCGCCTACCCTGCCTAGAAACGCAGTATCGGTAACGCTTATAATATTTTGAACAATACTGCCCAAAATTATCGGATAAGCGATCTTCCATATTTCTTTATATTTAACAGAAGTTTTCACCTATTTCATTTTTGAGGAGCACAAAATTACATTTTATTTTACAAATTAGCTTTTCTTTTTTCTTCAAAAAACTGGTATTATCTATTATACAGAAACGCTCAATGATTATCCAACAAATAAATTTATTTATCAACTTTTTTGCACCTTTAAACAAAATAAATACTCAATAATTGTTAGTATCATGCGAATCTTAGTATATTTGATATTTGATGATTAAATTTATATGCTTTTAAAAAAGTTTTTTTTCTATGATTCTATATAAAATCCTTTTACAAAGAATTATATTAATATCATTTGTTTTAGCCGGTATTTTATTTTCATGTAATACAAATAAGGATAAAAATCAAGAAATATCTCATCCGGTAAGGAAAATTGATACAACCACTGTTTTAATAAAATTTAACAACACCCTTTTTACTTTACCGTCGCCCTATCAGGCAACTTATTCAATAAAAGAAAGTAATATCACTTTTAATAAATCGCTTCTTAATCCGGCAGACCGTGTTTTATCGTATACAACAAATTTTAAAAAAGCATTAAATATAGGGGTTTATGGAACCGATTTAGGATATTTAAACATATACGATCAGGTACCGGATGTAATCTCCTACTTTACGGTTGTGAAAAAGCTAAGTCAGGAATTAGGTATTCATAACGCTTTGCAAACCCCAATTATTGAACGAATTGAAAATAATATTGATAATCAGGATTCATTATTGCATTTTTTGACCAACACCTACAAACAATTTGATGCTTACTTAAAACAAAATAACCGAAAAGATATTGGTGCCTTAATCATTGCTGGCGGGTGGATTGAAAGTTTATATATTTTATCACAAAATGCCATTGACACTAAAAACCGACAACTTATAAACAGACTTGGCGAGCAAAAACACCCTTTGGATAATCTGATTGAAATATTATCCCCCTACTACTATAAATCACCTGACTTTACGGATCTTATTGACTTATTGGTTGACCTGGCATACGAATTTGACGGAATTATTTACAGTTACACTTACGAACCTCCGGTTATCCATCCCGATAAAAAGTTAACCGAAATAAAAAGTACTTCCAATATTATCATATCTGAGTATCATTTACGAACCATTGCGAATAAAATAACATCAATCAGAAATAAAATCGTTGACTAAAAATGAAAATAGTATCCGGTAAAATATTATTTATATTTATTTGCTTCTTGTTATCGACAATGTCATTATACAGTCAGGAAAACACAAGCATCACAAAATGCGATCAATTATTGAACGCTGGCTATATATCCAACGGACAAGAATATAAAGCTCATCTTAACGAGAATAACAAAGCAAAATTTTACACTACCTTTTACGGCGGCAGCAACTACAGAGTAATCGGATGTACTGATAATAAAAATTATCCGTTAATTTTTTCTGTTTTTGATACCGAAAAAAATTTACTTTTTTGTAATAAAGATTATAATTATACTCCATACTGGAACTTTTCATTTTCATCAACCATTGACTGTATTATAGAGATTGAGCTTAAAAGCGATAAGCCTTTAAATGATGAAGTATTGTTGTTAATTGGTTTTAAAGAAAAATAATCGTATTTTCGTATATATCAACCTTTACAGGATACCAGAAATAACCTATGAGCGAGCAAATACTTAAAGCATTAATGCAACTTTTTGCAATTATTGCACATCCCTCAAGCGATGCAAAAGAGCGTAGGTCTATTGTAGAATACTTCTTAAAACGTCAGTTAAACCAGGAAACGGTTAAAACATATTTAACCGTTTTTGATGACTATTACAAAACACACCAGCAAAAACTTAGCGAAAAAAGTAAACGAAAAAAACGCACCGCTTCAAATTCTGTAAGGGTATTAAAAATTTGCACACAAATCAATGAAGAGCTAACGCAAAGGCAAAAACAAGTTGTTTTAGTTCAACTTTTAGAGTTTGTTAAATCGGGTAGAGAAATTACTGAACAAGAAATGGCCTTTGTTACTACTGTTGCCGATAGTTTTCATATTCAACAAGAAGAATATCAGGAAATTGAAGATTATGTTTTCTTTGGAGCTGACAAATTGCCTGATACCAGGAAGCTGCTGGTTATCGATAATAATAAGCGATTTTCCCACGAGAAAGTTTTTCATACAGAACATCCCTCACTGGAAGGACAATTAAGGGTTCTGGAAGTATCGTCAGCTAACATGTATTATATTAAATACATTGGCGAAAGCGAATTATACCTTAATGGACAACTCCTGGAACAAGAAAAAGTTTATGTATTAAACAACGGAGCTTCGATTCGTAATCCCAAAATGCGTCCTATTTATTATGGCGATATCATCAGTCAATTTAACATTGACCGAATTAAAACAAGAATTTTATTCGAAGCCAAAGACATAAAATACCAATTTAAATCTGGAGCCACAGGTTTACATACCTTGAGTTTTAAGGAAGAATCCGGGCATCTGGTTGGTATAATGGGAGCCAGTGGTGCCGGCAAATCAACATTGTTAAATGTCCTTAATGGAACCTCTTCTCCTACCGAAGGCAAAATACTGATCAATGGAATCAATATTCACACAGAAGAAGAAGCCGTTGAAGGATTAATAGGTCATGTATCGCAGGATGATTTGCTCATTGAAGAATTAACCGTATATCAGAACTTATACTATAATGCCAAACTTTGTTTTGATAACTACACCGAAGAACAGATTCAGGAAGCCGTATTTGATGTCCTTGAAAATTTAGGATTATACGACATCCGTGATATTGAAGTAGGTACTCCGCTTAATAAAAAAATTAGTGGTGGACAACGCAAACGATTAAACATTGCTTTAGAATTAATCCGGGAACCGGCTGTACTTTTTTTGGATGAACCCACTTCTGGTTTATCTTCACGTGACTCAGAAAATATTCTCGACCTCCTTAAAGAGCTAACATTAAAAGGGAAACTTGTATTTGTTGTTATTCATCAACCTTCATCGGATATTTTCAAAATGTTCGATAAACTATTAATTCTTGATAACGGTGGATATTTAATTTACGATGGAGACCCTATCGATTCCATTATCTATTTCAAATCCAGCATTCAGCATGCAAACTGGAGCGAAAGTGAATGTCACTGCTGTGGGAATGTCAATCCGGAACAAATTTTTAATATTATTGAAACGAAGGTAGTGGATGAATATGGGAATTTTACCAATGAGCGAAAGATATCACCTTCTGAATGGAGAGAAATTTTTGATAAAGAAAAGGACAACGTTGAACAAAATCAGAAAATAAGAACTCTCTCACATCTACCTACTCCCGAAAAACGAAAGATACCTGAAATTTTATTTAAAACACCTAACCACTTTAAACAATTCTGGGTGTTTGTTAAACGTGATATTTTATCCAAATTATCCAACACTCAATATTTAGTGATAAATCTGTTGGAAGCTCCTTTATTAGCATTTCTACTTGCTTACATTATTAAATATTATAATGTAAATATAAGTAACGAGGTGGGTTATAGCTTAATGGAGAATAGCAATTTACCCGTTTATATTTTTATGGCTGTAATTGTGGGATTATTCATAGGGCTGACCGTAAGTGCCGAAGAGATAATTAAAGACCGCAAAATTTTAAAAAGAGAAGCGTTTCTTAATTTAAGCTGGGGAAGTTACCTCTTTTCAAAAATTGCTATTCAGTTTACCTTATCAGCTATTCAGGCATTGATGTTTGTAATTATTGGAAATACCATCATGGAAATTAAAGGGATGTATTTTGAATACTGGCTGGTACTATTTAGTGCCTGGTGTTTTTCAAATATGCTTGGACTGGTAATTTCAGACAGCTTTAAAACGGTAATAACCATTTACATATTAATTCCGTTTTTGATTATTCCTCAACTTATATTAAGTGGAGTTATTGTCAAATTTGAGAAACTTAATCCAAACATTTCTAATCCACGGGATATTCCATTCTACGGAGAAATTATTACTGCACGATGGGCATATGAAGCTCTTGCAGTATATCAATTTAAAGAAAATAATTACCAGAAACAATTTTACCCTTACGACAAAGCAATGAGTATTGCTGATTTCAAAAAGAATTATTGGATAAGAACTTTAAATAATAAAGTAACATTTGTTGAGCGACATATAAACAATAACGAAAAAGAAGAAGAAGTTAAAAAAAATCTGCTATTATTAAAACAAGAAATTAAGAAAGAGCTTCAATCAGAATCCGGGAAAATAGTTAAATTTAATCAACTTGACCAACTAACTGTTGAAGCAATTAATCAAGAGACCCTTACTGATTTAAAAGATTATCTTAATACTTTAAATACCTATTACATCCAGCTATACAATAAAGCCAATCGGTTAAAAGATCAGATAATCTCTGAGCATCAAGAAACTCCGGCAGAAAGAGAAAAGTTTATGAAGCTTAAGCGAGAGAATTATAATGAAAATCTGGCCGAACTGGTAAAGAATTCGAATGAAATGAATAGAATCATCGAATATAACGGAGAGTTATTTCAGAAAATTGATCCAATATTTTTAGATCCTCCCAATAAGTTTATTAAAGCACATTTTTATGCGCCAAGAAAACAATTTTTGGGCAATTATTATGATACTTTCAAAGTAAATATTGCGGTTATCTGGACAATGACAATATTATTATTCTTAGTGCTTTACTATAGGCTTTTAAGAAAAGCGCTTGATTTTTTAGATGAACAAAAATTTAAAACCAAAAAAAGTTAACAAAAAAAATCATCCACACTCCATTAAATGTGGATGACAACTTTTGTGAAAGTCAGTATCTCAGACTAAACACCAAGAATCGTTATAATTACATTCTAATCAACAACTTCGATCATCTTAAAAGGAATCCGGATAATGGATTCATAATCCTCTCCAGCTTCAAGCATATCTTCATCATCTTCCTCATAATACCAATTAATAACTACATCGTTACGGGCTTTTTTTATAGTCTCTAATTTTTTAAATACATCTAATATACACTTAGACGAACTGGTATTAAAATATTCTAACTGAATATTTACCGTTGTAAGTTTTTGTGGATTGTTTGAATAATCATCCAGCCATTCGACTAATGGACGATAGAATTCGATTGAATTTTCAGGAATTGATCTTCCTTTTATTTCAATTATGCCAGTATCAGCATTAAAATCTACTGTAGGGGTTTTTGGAGTTCCTTCAATTGAAATTGATTCCATAGAATTTTTATATTTAAGTTTTTTATTTTGTTAAATTATATTACAATAGTTAACATGAAAAATGAAAAATCCGGATTAAAATCTTCAAAATGATAATCAACTTTTCCGTCTGTTCTACGTGCTATATCAATTAAGCCTAATCCACCTCCACCTTTATCAGAAAACTTTTGATTATTTAATACAAACTTATATAATTCTTTTAACTCCTCTTTGGATAAAGATTTTATTTTATCAAGTCTTTCTTTTAAACTTTTAATCTTATCATTTTTAATAAAATTGCCTGTCCGAATCTCATAACGATCATCAATCATTGACACTACAAATATTCCAAAATGTATATCAAGATCATTATTAAATTCCTCAGGTAAATCATCAACGTGATGATAGAGGTTTTGTAAACTTTCAACTAAAACATTATATATTTTCTTTTTCGTAATTGATTTCTCAATCACATGATCAAGTTTTGTTTCAACCACACCAAGTACATTCGTAATCAATTGTGCAGTTATGCTTCCTTTATATGCAAGAAGCACATCACCTTCATTCATTTTAGAAAATTGCTCATCGATATCAAAGCTCATACAGGCTTTTACTTTATTTCATTAACAAGTTGTATAAAAATAAAACATTTTTATCCGTAAAACAAATATTATTAAAAATTGGTTTACGATTTAATTTACGATACTTAATTTTTAATTTTTTATACCTTTTTATAATCACATTAAATTAAAGAGTACTAAAATTAAACAAGTTCAAGGAGCTTTCAAAGCTATTTTTTTTGAGCGTCATTAAAAAGACGATGAATCGCTGATTTCTTTATACGAAATATTTTAGTCGTTGTGCTGATACTTTTTCTTCTTACTCCCCGGATATATATCATATTTCAGATATTTACATTCCAAAGGCCCGTTATATAAGGTTATTTTGTTTGAAGGTTTAAGTCCAATATATTTTATGGCATCAAAATTACTGCTCAGCAGCCAAATCTTATAATTAGTATATTGATTCTTAAATACGTCTCCTAAATAACGATAAAAGTCTTTAATCTGTGTTTTTTTCAATCGTTCTCCGTAAGGAGGATTGGTAATAATAATGCCTTTTTCATTTTCAGGAGGTTGATAATTATCAATAGGAGTTATTTTTAACTCTATTTTTTGATTTAGTGATGCATTCGCAATATTTTTTTCAGCAACTCTTATGGCTATTTCGGAAATATCTGAGCCAAGAATCTTAAATTCAAACGGTTTGTTTGTAGATTCTTCTTCATAAATTGTTTCAAGTAAATCACTGTCGAAGTCTTTCCATGATTCAAACCCAAACTTTCTTCGGTATATCCCCGGAGGAATTCCGTAAGCCAGCATAGCCGCCTCGATAAGCAAAGTGCCCGAACCACACATTGGATCGATAAAGTTACTTTGCAAATCCCACCCTGAGAGTAAAATCATGCCTGCCGCTAAAACTTCATTTAACGGTGCTTTGGTAGCTTTTAGTCTATATCCTCTTTTATGTAATGATTCGCCCGAACTATCGAGCGACAGGGTGCATAAGTTATTCGAAATATGAATACTTATTTGTACATCGGGATTTTCAGTTTCAACATATGGCCTTTTCTTATATTTATCTCTAAATTGATCTACAATTGCATCTTTTACTTTTAATGCAACATATTTAGAATGTGAAAAGTGTGGCGAATATACAACACTGTCAACAGCAAATGTTTGATGAACATCAAATATGGTATCCCATGGTATAGATTGTACGGCATCATATAATTCGTTCTCATTATGCGCTTTAAAATCGGCAACCGGCTTTAATATTTTCAGCGCCGTTCGTAAATGAAAATTTGCGCTGTACATTAATGCTTTATCTCCAGAAAATTCGACAATCCTGTTTCCTGCCTTAACATCCGAAGCTCCAATCCCAATTAATTCATCTTTTAAAACTTCCTCTAATCCATGGAAAGTTTTTGCTAACATTTTAAACTTTAGTTCCTCTTTCACGCAATAAATAGTTTATTAAGATATATGAAAAAAATTATTTACGATATCAATAGTATTTTGTCGCCTTTGTTCTCCCTTACCTGAAACTATTTTATAAGGAAACTGATATTTTTCCAGTTCCGACCTATAGATTTCAAATAATTTATTCCTCATTGCTCCTCCATTTTCTCTAACAGGGTCTGGTATCCAGGGAATATCAGTATTACAAAGCAAAAATAAATCGATAGTACTCTCCTTTATCTTTTGATCAATCCAATGGGGTACTCTTCGATAAACCACTTCGAACCATACTTTTGTTATAATTAAATAAGTATCATAAAACAACCAATCATTTGTTTTGAAAATAAACTCCTGTTCCAGTTCTAATTGTTTTCTGGCTATATGCTCTACATCATTAGAATTATATGGGCGGTTTAAATGTTCAATATAATCACGGGCATATTCAGGGACCCATACAGACTTAAAGTAAGATGCCAGATATTTTGCCAGCTCAGTTTTTCCGGTTGATTCCGGACCTATCAAAACCACTTTTTTCAAATTTTCTTTAATTCTTTTTTCCATTCCATATAACCGGTTACCGCGAGTATTGTATAAACCGCAAAAAGAATTACCGTTGCATATAATCCTTTATAAATATATAAACCTAATGATACTGCATCAACAATTATCCAAATCAGCCAATGTTCAATCATTTTTCGTGCCAGCATCCAGGTCGCTACAAAACTTCCAGCTGTGGTAAAAGCATCCCAATAAGGAATCTCTGAATCAGTAAAATTTATCAGGATAAATGCAATTATTCCAAAAAGGATAACTGTAGCCAATGTAAGATATATTGAAAGAGGGTATTGTACGTTAGAAATTTTTAGGTCATCCGCTTTTTTACTTTTCCCTCCAAACATCCAAAAATACCAACCATAAATACTAACTACCAGGTAATAAACCTGCAAGCCCATGTCGGCATAGAATTTAGTAACAAAAAACACGTAAATATATAAAGCAGAAGTAATTAAGCCAAAAGGCCAGCACCAAATATTTTGTTTAATAGATAAAATAATATACAATAAACCAAATATTGCACCTAATAACTCAATATAATTTCCGGAGATCCAAAATAATACCTCTTGCAGCATTAGATTAAATTATAGTTTTAAAATGCTGCAAAGATATTAAAAAGTAGAAGTTTAAGGCAGGTTTAATAATTGTTTTTGGGAATTATTCCAATCTTTTATTATTTCAACTGCTTTATTAAATCCGTTATTGCGCGTATTTACAATTTGATAATACTCACTCATATCCCATAAATCGCGTGCGATTAATCCTTTAATGATTAAACTAAAATTTTCTTTAGACTTTTCATACTCCTCCCCGGTAATATCAATTTTATTCTTTTCGCCATAGGCGCGTAGTTCTTTTAGGATTTTCTCTCCTACTTCAAATTCATTTTTAAATGATTCAAAATCTGTATAAGATGATTTTAATTTTTTCCGATTATTATCAATATATTCCAATACAAAAGAATTTAATACTCCCTGGCGTACCATCCTGCTATAATAATCGGTTACTGAAGTGGTATCTAAAGACACAAAAAAATCAGGCATAATACCCCCCCCACCATATACTACACGTTTTTTATTTAGGGTGAAATATTTCAATGAATCTGGAAAATCAATACTGTCCTGATTAACAAACTCACCATGTTCGTAGCGAGTCAATAATTCTTTTGCATATTCTTCGGTACCACTTTCATAAGGTTTTTGTATCAATCTGCCGGTTGGTGTATAGTAACGAGCTACAGTTAACCTTATCATCGAACCATCGGGTAAATAGATAGGTTTTTGAACCAATCCTTTACCAAACGAACGTCGACCAACAATTATTCCTTTATCCCAATCCTGAATGGCGCCCGCCACAATTTCACTGGCAGAAGCGGAACCTTCATCAATTAAAATAACTACTTTGCCATCCTTAAAAATACCATTTTCTGTCGAATAGTTTTCCATTTTAGGTACTTTCAGTCCTTTGGTATAAACAATTAACTTATCCTCTTCCAAAAACTGATCGGCAAGCTCTATTGCTTTATCAAGGTACCCCCCCCCGTTTCCTCGCAAATCAAGAATGATAGAGTTGGCTCCTTTCTCTTTAAGACTCGTTATTTTTTCCTTAAATTCATCAACAGTAGTCATGGCAAACCGATTGATTTTGATATAGGCTATCTCATCCTCTACCAGATATGCAGCATCAACACTATAAATAGGTATCTTATCGCGAACAATGGTAAAATATAAAATTTCACGAACACCTTTACGCTTAATCCCAACCTTTACTTTGGTCCCTTTTTCGCCAAGTAAACGGTCTCTGACACCGGTTGTAGATATTTTAACGCCGGCAACATTTTCACCGTCAATTTCTACAATTCGATCACCGGCACGAATACCTACTTTTTCTGAGGGGCCTCCTGAAATAGGGGATATTACATAAATAGTATCTTCCAATATATTAAACTGGATTCCGATACCTTCAAAATTCCCTTCTAATGGTTCATTCATTTCTTTTACCTCGTCAGCAGGAATATATACGGAATGCGGATCAAGCTCTTTCAGTACATTAACAATTGCATTTTCAACTAACTCTTCGGTATCAACTGAGTCAACATACAGAGAAGAAATATAACCTAAAGCCCGGCTGAACTTAAAAATATCTTCGGGCAAACCCTGCGATAAGAGCTGAGCAGGTAAAACAAATAAAAATAGAGTAATATATATTAATTTCTTAAAATTTTTCATCATATTAAATTTTTAGATTATGTTAATGTATAACAAATATTATACAAAAATTATTTTCTTGGTTTTAAATTAAATGGAATCTTTATTACATCTGACAAATCTTCGCCATCCTCAAAAATCTGATCATCAACATCTTCATAATACCAGTCGATAGTTATTTTTGCTTTTTTTAAATACAGTTTTTTAAAATAATCAAGAATTTGAAGAATATATTTTGAAGAAGCGGAATTCATGTAATCCAGATCAAAAGTCAAATTAAAAATAAAATCTTCTGTTTTGTCTTCATTGTTTAACATTGTATTGACATACGTTTCAATTTTATAAATAATTGATTCATAAAAAGCAACAACATCCTCCGGACGGGACGTTCCAATTAACTCAAATTTTTTATTTTTTATATCAAAATGAACTTTGGGAGTAAATTCGGTTGGGTTAATATATAAATTTTCCATTGAATATGAAGTCTTTTTATTTCGTATTAATCAATATTTCGAGCGTGTAATATAAGAAATTATTGTCAATTTTTTGAAACGTATAATTAAATTTATTACGCACCACTTTTGCCATTCGTATAAGTCCAATACCAGGTGACTGCTTTTTACTGTAAAGTTCATTTTTTAAAATTTCTTTATACCATTTACGCACCCCGGGTAAATCAATATGGTTTATTTTATCCAAACGCTGTTTTAACTCAGTAACATCTTCATGGTGAATTGGATTTGATGCTATTAAGCGATAAGATTTATTTTCTTTAAAGATTCTAAATTCAGGGAAGAAATCAGGATGATTAAATGATGTGATTTTACCTGAAGTATACTTATAGCTGTTTTCAAGCATCTCAATCATTACAATCTGGATTTTTTTGAATGCAATAGTATTCAATACTCCGGATTTTTCTATGAGAAACAACTCATTAACCAGGTTATTCACCAGCTGATAACTAAAAAAACCTTTGTAAAATAATAGTTGGTTATTACGGGTCATTGCTCATTCAATCTGTGCATAAAATCTTTTATCACTCCCATTCTATGGTAGCAGGTGGTTTTGAACTTATATCATATACCACACGGTTTATCCCCTTGACATTATTAATAATTTTATTGGAAATATCACTTAAAAAATCATAAGGTAAATGCGACCAATCTGCAGTCATTCCATCAGTAGAAGAAACAGCACGTAAAGCAACTGCATTTTCATAGGTTCTTTCATCTCCCATAACACCTACCGATTGAACAGGAAGTAGAATGGCACCTGCCTGCCATACTTTATCGTATAAACCGTATTTCTTAAGACCTTCGATATAAATATCATCAACTTCCTGCAAAATACGTACTTTCTCATGTGTAATATCACCTAAAATACGAATGGACAATCCCGGACCAGGGAATGGGTGGCGGCTGATAAGTTCTTTCTTGATACCCAAAGATGCTCCTACCCGTCTTACTTCATCCTTAAAAAGTAATTTTAAAGGTTCAACTACTTTCAAATGCATCTTTTCGGGCAATCCACCCACATTATGATGAGATTTTATGGTAACCGAAGGACCGTTAACGGAAACCGACTCAATAACATCGGGATAAATTGTACCCTGAGCTAACCACTTAACATCTTTTATTTTATGTGCTTCCTGATCGAAAATCTCAATAAAAACGCGACCGATAATTTTACGTTTTTTCTCGGGATCAGAAACCCCTTTTAACTGACTTAGAAATTGTTCTTTTGCATCAATCCCTACCACATTCAATCCCATATCTTTGTATGATTCAATCACTTTTTCAAACTCATTTTTTCTTAGCAATCCATTATCTACAAATATACAGGTAAGATTCTTGCCAATGGCTTGATGCAAAAGAACCGCTGCAACAGAAGAATCAACACCTCCCGATAACCCCAGCACTACTTTATCGTTACCCAGCTTTTCTCTAAGCTCTTTTATCGTATCATCGGCAAAAACCGAGGGAGTCCAATCCTGTTTACAACCACAAATATCCACTAAAAAATTTTGTAATAATTGCTTTCCTTGTGTTGTGTGATAAACTTCGGGATGAAACTGGATACCGTATGTTTCTTCATCCATAATTTTAAAACCTCCAAAACGAACATCGCTGGTACTTGTTATTACCTGAAAATTATCTGGTAATTTAGTTATGGTATCTCCATGCGACATCCAGACTTGCGTGTCGAACTGCAACCCTTTCATAAGTCTGTTTTCATTATCGATATGGCTTAATCGTGCACGACCATATTCCCTGTGCTTCGAAGGCATTACTTCGCCCCCGTAATTTTGGGCTAAGAATTGAGCGCCATAACAAACGCCCAATAAGGGAAACCTGGCTTTAATTTTCGATAAATCGGGGATGGGTGCATTTTTATCCCGGACAGAAAATGGACTTCCGGATAAAATTACTCCTTTAAACGATGCATCGAGCGTTGGAATTTTACTAAAAGGATGAATTTCACAATAAACATTCAACTCCCGGACTCTTCGGGCAATTAACTGAGTATATTGAGAGCCAAAATCAAGGATTAAAATTTTTTCGTGCATTTTCATAAATTTTCTGGCAGTGAATAAAATTTTTGCAAAGATAATATTAATGAATAAATTAATTCCTGAAAACAGGACTTATATAATGTATTACTAAATATATAACTTTAACCATCGTTTTTCAAGCCATTCGCTCTAATTCAATTGCATACTTTTCTCCATCTTCGGCTGAAAAAACGGGAGTAAATACCTTCCGTGCCTCATCAATTAAAGGGGTAATATCTTTATACCGGGCCGAAAAATGCCCGAGAATTAATTGACCGGCATTCGCTTTTTGAGCAATAGTAGCTGCTTGCTTAGCCGTTGAATGAAAAGTTTTTTTAGCCTGACTACTTAACTGCTCGGTAAATGTTGCTTCATGAAATAGTAAATCTACATTTTTAATAATCGGAATAATTTTTTCCGAGTAAGCTGTATCGGTACAATATGCATACGAGCGCTGTTTATAAGGTGGCAATGTCAAATCAGCATTTGGAATTATGTTTCCGTTACTTAAGTGTAGGTCTGCTCCTTCTTTTATTTGTTGTATATCTCTAATCGGAATATCATATTGCTGAACAACATTTTTTCGCAGATTTCTTACCTGTGGTTTTTCTTTAAACAAAAACCCACAGGTCGGGATTCGATGTTTTAAAGGGATTGTTTCTACCGTTATCTTTTTATCTTCATAAATAATCTCATTCCTTTTTGGATTTAAATGATGATAAATAATTTTAAAAGGGAGTGTTCGTTCGAAATATTCAATGTGCTGATTTAATATTTTCTCCAGTTCGCTGTGAGCATAAATATGTAAGTCCGTTTGCCGGTTTAATAAACTAAATGTTGATATTAATCCAAATAATCCAAATAGATGATCACCATGCAAATGACTAATAAAGATATGATTAATTTTCCCAAACCTGATTTTATTTCTGCGAATCTGTAGTTGTGTTCCTTCGCCACAATCTATTAAAAAAAACCGCTCATGCGCATTAAGCACATGAGCGGTAAGATTTCTTTTCGAAGTTGGAACTGCTGAACTGCTACCGAGTATGGTTAGTTCGAAAGTCACATTTAATTATTTATTATTGTTTCTTTCTTCTTCTTCAGCTTTCACAATATCAACCGCTTCTTCATTTGAATAAGCAATATTCAATACTGTATCCAACTGCGATATGGTTATTAATCTGTCTACAGCATCGTTTAATCCTGTAAGGACAAATGTACCATTAGCATTTTTACAAAGACGATTGGCAACAAGAATAGCACTTAAACCGGAAGAGTCACAATAGCGACAATTACTCAAATCAAGTATAATGTTTTTTTCTCCTTTACCGGAGATTAAAACCAGTTCGGATTTCAAACTGGGAGCAACATTCGTATCCAGTTTTTCTTCCATAACCTGAATTAAAGTGTACTGTTCCAGTTTTTCAATCTTAAATTCCATAATTTAAACATTTAAATTAAATAAAAGTACTATTCAGCTGCTTTGTCTTCTTTGCCGTCTTCTTTATCGTCTTTTTTTTCTTCTTCTTTTTTAGAATCTTCAGCTTTTGTTTTGGTCTCAGCTTTCTTTTCTTTCTTCTCAGGTTCTTCTTCTTTGTCAGCTTTTTTGGATTCTTTCTTGCTCTCCGTCTTTTTAGCTTTTTCTTTAGCGTCCATTTCCGCTTTCTTTTCAGCTATTTCCTTCTTTTGTTCTTGTTCCATTTCGCTCTTAAGCGACGCTAACTCAGAAATATCACCAAAAGTGGTTTTTTCCAGGTTTGATTTCACCTTTTTTACCGCTTTTTTATTCGCTGTTGATTTTTGTTTCTTTTCAGCTGCAGCTTCTTCTTTCTTTTCATCTTCGAATACCCGACTATGTGAAAGAATAATTTTTTTGGCAGATTTTGAGAATTCAATGACCTTGAAAGGCAGTTTCTCATCTGCTTTAGCAGCACTTCCATCTTCTTTTACCAGATGTTTAGGGGTTGCAAAACCTTCAACTCCGTATGGTAATGCTACTACAGCTCCTTTATCAAATAAATCAACAATAGTTCCCTCATGGATTGAACCAACGGTAAATACGGATTCAAATACATCCCATGGATTTTCTTCCAACTGTTTATGACCAAGGCTTAACCTTCTGTTTTCTTTATCGATTTCCAGGACAACAACTTCTATCGTTTCTCCGATTGAAGTAAATTCTGCCGGGTGCTTAATTTTCTTTGTCCATGAAAGATCAGAAATATGGATTAATCCATCCACTCCTTCTTCAATTTCAACAAAAACACCAAAATTAGTAAAGTTACGAACTGTAGCTTTGTGTTTACTACCTACAGCATATTTCTCATCGATATTATTCCATGGGTCCGGCTTTAATTGTTTAATACCCAATGACATTTTTCTTTCTTCGCGGTCAAGGGTTAAAATCTGAGCCTCTACTTCATCACCCACTTGTAAGAACTCTTGTGCACTTCTTAAGTGTTGTGACCAGGACATTTCAGAAACATGAATTAATCCTTCAACACCCGGTTGAATTTCAACAAATGCACCATAATCGGCTAATACAACAACTTTTCCTTTTACGGTATCACCTACTTTTAAGTCTTTATCCAGTGAATCCCAAGGATGAGGAGTTAATTGTTTTAAACCAAGGGCAATACGTTTTTTATCATCATCGAAATCAAGAATTACAACATTTAATTTCTGATCTAATTCAACAATTTCTTCCGGATGATTGACACGACCCCATGAAAGGTCTGTAATGTGAATTAATCCGTCTACACCGCCAAGGTCGATAAATACGCCGTAAGATGTAATATTTTTAACGGTTCCTTCAAGAACCTGTCCTTTTTCGAGCTTAGCAATAATTTCTTTTTTCTGTTGTTCTAACTCTTCTTCAATAAGAGCTTTATGAGAAACAACAACATTTTTAAATTCGTGATTAATTTTTACTACTTTAAATTCCATTGTTTTATCAACAAAAACATCGTAATCACGAATCGGTTTAACATCAATTTGCGAACCGGGTAAGAAAGCTTCTATACCAAATACGTCAACGATCATACCTCCTTTGGTACGACACTTAATGTAACCCTGAATAATTTCATCTTTTTCAAGCGCTTCGTTTACTCTGTCCCAAGAACGTAATGCTCTTGCTTTTTTATGCGAAAGC
>DATFIZ010000164.1:0-2436 GCA_035269575.1 Bacteroidales bacterium
TCTTTCCAATATGTTTACCAACCTGAATTTAACCGACATGGAAACCTGTTACAAGCTTTTCAGAACCGAAATGATTCAGGATATCAGGTTAAAAGAAAAACGGTTTGGCTTTGAACCTGAAGTTACAGCTAAAGTTTCCAGAGTGCCTAACGTAAAAATTTACGAAGTAGGAATTTCTTATTATGGAAGAACCTATGAAGAAGGGAAAAAAATAAACTGGAAAGATGGAGTTAAAGCAATTTATTGTATTTTTAAATACAATTTATTTTCACGTCACTAAAAGATGAAATTGAAAGAGAAACATTTTATCCTTTTTTTTCTGATCGGATTGTTTGTCCTTTTTGGGGTATTGGTTTTGCAGTCTGATGCAGCTTATGGAGGGGCTGATAACTACAGCCATTTCCGGATTTCAAAATATGCGGTGAAATATCCGCACCTGTTTCTCGATCATTGGGGCAAACCATTATTCACTATTTTAAGCTCACCTTTTGCACAATTTGGCTTTAAAGGAATACAACTTTTTAATGTCATTCTGGGCTTATTAACAGCCTTATTTGCTTACCTGGCACTAAAAAAACTGGAATTTAAAAATGCCTGGCTAATTATTTTTTTTATTTGTTTTACCCCCATCTATTTCATCATCATGCCATCCGGTTTAACCGAAATATTGTTTAGCTTTATCCTGGTTTTTTCTATCTATCTTTTTTTTATCCGGCGCTATATTGCAGCATCTGTTATCGTCTCTTTTATCCTCTTTTCGCGTACCGAAGGGTTTATATTTATCCCGCTGTTTCTTGCAGCATTTGTTATAGCCAGACAATATAAAGCGATTCCGTTTTTGCTTTCGGGATTTCTTTTTTTTAGCTTGATTGGATATTTTATGTTGGATGACTTCTGGTGGTTTTTTACACAAAATCCGTATACCGGGAAAAGCGGAGTTTACGGGTCGGGCGAATTAGCACATTTTCTAAATCACACCAAAAATATTAATGGAATCCCTTTGGCTGTTGCCTTGTTTCTGGGAATTATTAGTTATGTAATTGATATTTTTCAAAACAAAAAACAACCCAACGCTTACTATTCTGAAATTTTATTGATTTTAGGCGGTTATTTTTTATATTTTGCGGCTCACTCCATAGTATGGTGGAAAGGAACAGGGGGCTCGGCAGGATTAATCAGAGTGATGGCTGCGGTAATGCCTTTGGCAGCAATAGTAAGTTTACGGGGCTTTAATTTAGTTTATCAATGGCTTAAGTTTAACCAGTTTGTTCAATATGCTGTTTTGCTGATATTTCTGTTTTTTGTGATTCGTACTCCGTTTCAGATTTTTGATGTCCCCGTAGAAAGAGATAGTAGGGAGAAAGTACTTTTTGAAGCTGCGGAATGGTTAAGAACAACCGATTATTATCAACAAAAAATTTATTATTACGATACTTACTTTTGTTATAAATTAGCGATTGATCCTTTTGACAAAGGGCGTTGTCATGAGCGAATTCCTTCCACAGAAAATCCCGCGATAGATATTCCTCCAGGTAGTATTGTACAGTGGGATGCGCACTTTGGTCCGGAAAGAAATTTACCGTTAAACACGTTACAAAACAGTCCTGAATTCAAGCAACTGAAAGTTTTTCGTCCTGTCTCCGGTTTTAAATCCTATACAGGTCACGATTATGCAGTATTCATATTTCAAAAAACTGAATAGCCATGCTTCTGAAAAAAAGCGTTTTTATAGCTAAAAACCGAATTTCTTTGATCCTGATATTTTTTACGTTGTTTGTATGGCTGTGGACCGTATTTAATATCTCCGCCTGGCGAAAAGACAACGTTATTATTCACGATATAATTTCTTACTACGCTTACCTGCCGGCAACCTTTATTTATCAGGATTTGAGCTTTCAGTTTGTGGATGATTTGCCCGATGATTTTAAAGGGAAAATATGGTATTTAACGACCAAAGACGGAGCACGAGTCCAGAAAATGAGTATGGGTGTTTCCGTTTTATATTCTCCCTTCTTTTTTATAGCTCATCAACAAGCCCGGCTAACCGGACATCCTGCTGATGGGTATTCTAAGCCGTATCAAGTATGGCTTGTGTTGAGTAGTATTTTTTATGCCTTTTTGGCTTTGTTATTGTTAAGAAAAATCCTCATCCGTTTTTTTACGGATACGATAACCACCATAACATTACTAATTATTGCTTTTGGTACCAACTGGTTTTTTTATGTTACCAGCGAAGGGCCCATGTCGCATACCTATTCTTTTTTCTTGTTTTCTGCTTTGATTTACTTTACTATAAAATGGCATACTTTCCGCTCAATTTCTAATGCGGTGGCTCTTGGTCTTGTGGGTGGATTAATTGTTTTAGTGCGGCCCAGTAATATTATTGTTTTTATTATTCCTTTGCTTTATGGGGTTTATAGCAAGGAAACATTGGTA
>DATFIZ010000165.1:0-2745 GCA_035269575.1 Bacteroidales bacterium
AACGAGCAGGTTGCTTTTGTAATCTGGGTGATTTTTGTATAGATTTTTTGAAATGCTTTTGTTTCCATTATTCAGCTTTCTTTTCGTCAATTATGGTATTAAGTTCTTTCTCGTTTTGTTTGAATTTGTCTGATTCAAACTCTGAATAGTTCATCTGCTTCATTTGATTAATAACTCGTTTAAAGTATGTGGCTACTTCTTCAAATGATTCGAAAGAGAATTTTGTATGATAGATTTCCAGTACTTTATTTAACATATATTTCTGTCGTTCCAAAGATGTTGAGCTATCGACTTCATCAAAAGCATCCTGCTGAAGAATAATAAAATCAATCACTTCAGCTTTCCAGAATGTAATATGATAATCAACCGGAACCCCGTCATCACCAAGAATATTGATCTGTTCTGCAACCTCTCGCCCTCTGGTTAAAACATTTCTGAGTAAGCTCAATTTCTCGGGCCATTCGGGATCGATATTTTTTCTGAAATACTCTTCTACTTCGGCATATTCGGCATATTTAGAATAACTATCCAGCGGGTCAATAGCGGGATATCTTTTACTGTCGGCGCGTTGCTGAGACAATGCATAAAAACAGCGGGCTGCCTTTTTGGTTGATTCGGTTACCGGTTCTTTCAGGTTACCTCCCGCAGGAGATACGGTACCGATGAACGTAATTGACCCTGTTTTATCATTATTTAAATAAACAAACCCTGCTCTTGAGTAAAAGTTTGAAATAATAGCCGGCAGGTCCATAGGGAATGCATCCGGTCCTGGCAATTCCTCCATTCGGTTCGACATCTCACGCAATGCCTGTGCCCAACGAGAAGTAGAGTCGGCCAGTAGTAATACTTTTAATCCCATGGCTCTGTAATACTCAGCAATGGTCATTGCGGTATAAACAGAAGCTTCACGTGCAGCAACCGGCATATTGGATGTATTCGCAATAATTGTGGTACGTTCCATCAGTTTTCGACCCGACCGTGGGTCATCCAACTCAGGAAATTCGGTGAAAATTTCTACCACCTCGTTAGCACGCTCACCACAGGCAGCCATAATAATCATATCGGCTTCGGCTTGTTTGGAAAGCGCATGCTGCAATACGGTTTTTCCTGTACCAAAAGGCCCTGGAATAAATCCGGTCCCTCCTTCGGCAATTGGATTCAACGTATCAATCACCCGAACACCTGTTTCCAGCAGTTTGAAAGGACGAGGTTTTTCTTTGTATGCTTTAATGGCTAATTTAACGGGCCATTTTTGCGTCATGGTTAACTCTATCTCTTTACCCTCTTCATCAGTAACCACGGCAATAACGTCCTTAATGGTATATTTTCCTTCTTTAGTTACGCTCTTTACAGTATATTTTCCCTTGAATTTAAAAGGAACCATAATTTTATGCGGCATCCAGTTTTCGGTCACTTCGCCAAGCCAACCACCGGCCTCAAGGATATCTCCTTCTTTAGCTATGGGCTTAAATTCCCATTTTTTATCATCTTCCAAAGGGTTGGTTTGTTCTCCTCGTTGTAAGAAAACTCCTTCCATTTTGTCCAGGTCGTTTTGCAGTCCGTCAAAATTCTTGGAAAGGATACCTGGTCCCAGGGTTACTTCTAATAAATGACCTGTAAATTCAACTTTATTATGCATTTTAAGTCCACGGGTACTCTCAAATACCTGAACATAAGCTTTCGTGCCGAGTACTTTAATTACTTCGGCCATCAATTTAGTCCCTTCTAAATCGATATAGCATATTTCATTTTGCTGAACAGGACCGTCAACCTCAACATACACAAGGTTGGCTATAATTCCTGATACTTTTCCTGTTGTCATTTTATTTGTTTTTTCCATTTATTGCAAATTCTTTAGGAAATTCATAACTAGATTTTAAATTGTCAATGATTTTACGGAACATTTCACGTCCTGTTTCTTCATCAAGTCCTAACCATCGATAAGCCATATCAAGCTTTATGATATATGCCAAAACAACCTCAACGGAAAAATAATCAAACAGGGTCATTTCTTCAACCTTATCCCATCTCAGTTGATCAAGGCCTTTTTCCCGGGCTAAAAAATCATCTTTCTCAGCCAAAGCAATAACATCAGCTGCTAAAGGCAAGTCAACAGACAAACCAAAATCTTTGGCACTACTTTTAGCCATTTGATCTGCCACCCAGTTATTTCCAATAAGTTGCCTCTCAATGTCTACATTATATTTTCGGCAATTTAATCCGGTTAAGATATTTTTTATATTCAGATTATATTCAAACCACTGTTTTAAAAATTCATTTTTTGATTCTAAAACATAGTTGTAATACATTTCGGTAAGTTTATTCTCCCAACTTTTATCAAAATCTTTTGTTTCTTCTTCCTCCTGATATATCTTCACAAAATCATACATGTACTGTGGAAGTATATTTTTCGGATCATCCGAAAACTCTTCTTCAAAATCCTGCAAAGTAAAATTCCCTAATTTATTAAAATCCTGGGTTTCTTCCTGATGAAGGAACAGTAAAAGATTTTTGTTGTCATAAGGTAAAAATAAGCGTTGGGCCAGCCGGTAATCTTCAGGAAAGAGTTCATCTTTTAATACTTGCTTAAAATCAAGCATGGTGAAGTTAATATCTTCTTCGTCGAGATAGATCTCCGGCAATCCTGCTATAAAATAATGGTAATAATTACGAAACATACTTACTCTCCCTGAAATAACATTTCACCCGTTTTGGGGCGTAAATAGCTTTTAAAGAAATTAATAA
>DATFIZ010000166.1:0-6435 GCA_035269575.1 Bacteroidales bacterium
CAGGAAGAGTACTCGTATGCAGTTCCATCAACAAAGGGCATGCTTTAATAAGAGGGACATTTCGAGAGTCTAACTAAAATTTTAAGCACAACGCCCCAAAAGAATAGTCACTGCGAAAAAGCCCTGAAAGGGCGATTGAAGCAGTCTTTATTAAATTGCTTCACTTCGTTCACAATGACAATATTAATTATTAAAACTAATTATGAAAATAGCAATTATAAAATACAATGCGGGAAATATTCAGAGTGTAGCTTTTGCATTGGAAAGGCTGGGGATAAAACCAGTTATTACCGATAATCGTGAAATCATTCAAAAAGCAGACAAAGTAATATTCCCCGGAGTAGGCGAAGCTTCCTCAACGATGGACTATTTGCGCCAGACGAAACTCAATACCTTAATTCCAAATCTAAAACAACCTGTACTGGGAATATGTTTGGGCATGCAGTTAATGTGCAATTATTCAATGGAAGGTAATACCCGTTGTTTGGGGATTTTTGATGAAAAAGTAGAAAAATTTCCACCAAAAAATAAAGTCCCGCACATGGGTTGGAACACGATAAACAATTTAAAAGGCCCATTATTAAAGGATCTACCCAAAAACAGCTATGTGTATTTTGTGCATAGTTATTATGTAAATACAAGTTTATATAGCATTGCTGAATGTAACTATATTCAACCATTCAGTGCTGCTTTACAAAAAAATAACTTTTTCGCTACTCAGTTTCACCCTGAGCGTAGTGGAAAAACAGGTGAAATCATTTTAAAAAACTTTATAACATTATGATAGAAATAATACCAGCAATCGATTTAATGGACGGTCAATGTGTAAGGCTGTCGCAAGGAAAATACAACCAAAAAACGGTATACTCCAGTCAACCTGCACTTGTTGCTAAAGCATTTGAAAATCAGGGATATAAACGTTTACACCTGGTTGATTTAGATGGTGCCAAATCGGGAAAACCAAAGAACTTGAGTGTTTTAAATGATATTTGTGCAACAACAAAGCTAACGGTTGATTATAGCGGAGGTATTCGAACCGAAGCCCAGGTAAAAACGGTTATTGATGCAGGTACCGATTTTATCGGGATTGGAAGTCTCGCCGTTAAAGAACATGATACCCTTAAAAAAATTATTCAGCAATTTGGTGCAGAACGATTTATTATTGCTTCCGATATTTTCAATAATAAAGTTTATATCAATGGTTGGTTAAAAGAAACGAATACCGATATTTTTGACCTGGTATCAGCATACAGTAAACTTGGCGTTAATAAATTTATGTGCACAGATATCTCTCGTGATGGCATGCTAACAGGGGTTAATGTAGATTTCTATAAATCATTAAAAGAAAAATTTAGTGATAGATACATTATTGCCAGTGGTGGAGTAAGTTCAAAAAAAGATATTTACGATCTGGAAAAAGCAGGTGTTGATGCCGTTATTGTAGGAAAAGCATTTTACGAAGATATAATTCCGGTAGAAAATTTAACTTTAAAGCAATGTTAGCCAAACGAATTATTCCATGTCTGGATATTAAAGACGGACAAACCGTTAAAGGGATTGAGTTCGAAAACCTCAAATCGGTAGGTGACCCGGTAGAGCTGGGTAAATATTACAGCGATAACGGAGCAGATGAATTGGTATTTCTGGATATCACAGCATCGCATGAAAAGCGTAAAACGTTGAGTGAGCTGGTTACCCGTATAGCTAAGGAAATAAATATTCCGTTTACTGTGGGCGGAGGCATTTCAAGTCTCCAGGATGCAGAGGCTATCCTTTCTGCCGGTGCGGATAAAATAACGGTTAACTCAGCAGCTATAAACAACCCTGAGTTAATAAGAGGAATAGCACAAAAATTTGGCAGCCAGTTTATTGTCCTGGCCATTGATGCACGATGGGAAAATAATCAATGGATGGTTTATAAAAACGGAGGCAGAATAAAAACAAAATTAGAGCTTTTTAGCTGGGCCAAACAAGCACAATCTCTGGGTTGTGGTGAAATTTTATTTACTTCAATGAATCATGATGGAACAAAAAACGGTTTTGCCCTGGAGCCACTGAAACTACTAGCTGAAAATTTAAACATACCGGTAATAGCTTCAGGTGGCGCAGGATCGATAAAAGATTTTGAGACTGTCTTTAGCTATGCAAACGTAGAAGCCGCTTTGGCTGCCAGTGTTTTTCATTATAATGAAATTGAGATAAAAAAACTTAAGCGAAAACTGTCTTTACACGGTATTTCTATAAGAGATTAATTGTTTCACCCAATGATAGAAGCCTAGAGCTACCAGCTTCAAGCTTAAAAATTACGATAAAATTCAAAATAGATTGAAAATGATAGAAAACTTAGACTTTAACAAACTATCCGGGCTAATACCCGCAATAATCCAGGATTATAATACCAAAGAAGTATTAATGCTTGGATTTATGAACCAGGAAGCCTATGAAAAAACAATGGAAGAACAATTGGTTACCTTTTTCAGTCGTACACGCAAAACGTTGTGGACTAAAGGCGAAACAAGCGGCAATTTTTTGGCAGTAAAAGAGATCATCACGGATTGTGACAATGATACCTTGCTCATTATGGTTCAACCTACAGGGCCGGTTTGTCATACAGGCAATAAAACTTGTTTTGGCATATCAGGGATGGAATTTGACTTAAACTACCTCCAAAACATCATTAATCAACGAAAAAAAGAGATGCCTGTAAACTCCTATACAACAAAGCTTTTCGAAAAAGGTATCAATAAAATTTCACAAAAGGTAGGGGAAGAAGCCGTTGAGTTAATCATAGAAGCAAAAGACCCTAATGATGACTTATTTTTAAACGAAGCCGCCGATTTAATTTATCACCTGCTGGTACTATTGTCAGCAAAAAATTATGAATTAAAAGATGTGGTAAACGTTTTAGAAAAAAGGCATAAAAGTTAAATGATTATTATTTATTCATCTAAAACCATTTAAATCATGAAAAAAACATTGACTTTTTTTATCTGCTTCTTTTTAACAACAACAGCTCTATTTTCGCAAGAAAAAAAATCACAAGAGCTAAAACCTGTTCTTCTGGTTATGGACGTTCAACATGTATATCTCGATATGATGGACCAGACGGATAAAGATCAGGCTTTTGATTACATTAATGCAGCCATATGGTTATTCGAAAAATATGATCTGCCGATTATCCGGGTATATCATCAGGATAAAGAAAGAGGGCCCGAGGAAGATTCTGAAGCTTTTAAGTATGCCCAAGAGATAAATATTAAAGATGACTTTCCGATGGTAATCAAGCATTACGGCAATGCATTTAACCAGACCAATCTTGGCCAACTTCTTAAAGAAGAAGAAGTGAATACCGTCTTTTTATGCGGTCTAAGTGCTACAGGCTGTGTACTTTCAACCTATGTTGGCGCTGAAGATTGTGATTACGATGTTTTTATGATTGAAAATGCATTGCTGAGTCCAAATGCCGAACAAACTGACTTTATTGAAAAAATAAAACGATCGGTTAATTTTGATATGCTAAATTTTTTATTGGGATACACTCAGTAAAAAAATTATAAAACGTAAATAACAAGTATAATAAACAAATCATAATTACATAGTTTACAGCATTGATACAGATTTTAGTGAATTATGATTGTTTTCAAAATATTTTTATATATTTGTTTAATAATAAAACAATGATGAACAACCAATCTATCACATATTATTATTTCTACTTTTATTACTCACAATAAAGGCAGGAAATATTATGTGAAAAATATAAAAATATTTAAAACACGAAGGTCCTGCCAACAGCAGGGCCTTTTTTATTTATAAATTTTACATTATGAAAGTGCATAATAGAGCAGCCGCTTATTTTTTCTTTTTTGGATATTATTATTTTCATCATATCCCGGGACAGCTATGCTTAAACTAAAAGTATAAAAGCAAAATATAAAAAAAGCGTCCCGGGAAAGTCCGGGGCGCTTTTTTTATTTATCGGGGAATGAAAATTCAGGAAATTACAGGTGCTTTCAACGAAAAAACGGCAAGGAATATAAAAGATGATATCAATCACAAAATCAGTTATTTAACCAAATACATCATTTAAAACATGAAACCAGCAAACAGAATTAATCAAGTTCATGAGTATTACTTTTCAATCAAACTCAAAGAAATAAAAGCATTACAAAATCAAGGAATCGCAATCATTAATTTGGGTATCGGCAGTCCTGATCTTCCTCCCCATCCTGATGTTATCAGTGAGCTAAATAAAACTTCACACGATCCGGAAAGTAATATGTATCAGCCATATCGTGGAATCAATGAATTAAAGGATGCTTTTAGCAACTGGTATAATAGAATTTATCATGCTGCACTTAATCCCGAAAAAGAAATATTACCCTTAATAGGATCCAAAGAAGGGATTACGCATATATCCATGGCATTTTGTAATCCGGGCGACCGTGTTTTAATACCAAACCCAGGTTACCCGGCATACGCGTCTGTATCTAAATTATTAAATCTGGATATTCAATATTATAATTTAATTGAAGAAAATAATTGGTTGCCCGATTTTAATGAGCTTGAATCACTTTGTAATGAAAGATGTAAAATTTTGTGGATGAATTATCCACATATGCCTACCGGAAAAGTGGCCAGCAGGGAAAATTTACGAGACATAGTGATGTGGGCTAAATACAGAAATATTTTACTGGTTAATGATAATCCATACAGTCTGATATTAAATGATGCTCGGGTAAGTGCATTAAATTGTTTAAATGAATATCAGGATATAATTGAGTTAAACTCTTTAAGCAAATCCTTTAACATGTCCGGATGGCGTATCGGAATGTTAGGGGGAAATGAAGAAAATATAAATCACATTTTAAAAGTAAAAAGTAATTTTGATTCAGGAATGTATAAACCTATTCAGTTAGCTGCTGTTAAGGCATTAAATCTTGATACTACCTGGGTTCAAAATCTAAACTACGAATATAACCAAAGAAAGCAATTAATCCTTTCGATGCTCGACCTTCTTGAATGCAGTTACAGCAGCGATGGTTCCGGATTATTTGTGTGGGCAAAAATTCCAGAAAGTTTTTCAAATGGTTACGAATTTTCTGATTACCTTTTATATGTGCTGGGCATATTTGCAGCGCCCGGGAGTATTTTTGGCAATAACGGGAACAGTTATATTCGGGTTTCATTATGTGCAAACCAGGAAACACTTAATGAAGCATTAAACAGAGTAACAGTTTTAAAACAAACATTACCATGCAAATAAGCATTATAGGATTAGGATTAATAGGTGGTTCCATAGCAATAGATTTGCGCAAGCGTGGATTTGCAAGAAGAATAACAGGAGTTGAAACAAATCATTTGCATGCACACACAGCATTAAATATTGGAATGGTAGATGAGATTTTAGGATTAAATGAAGCGATAGAAAACTCTGATTTAATCATAATGGCTATTCCAGCCAATGAAACCATCAGTTTATTACCAAAAATTCTCGACCGGGTTAATGATCAAATCGTAACTGATACCTGTTCTATTAAAGGTAATATTACTGAGCGAATAAAGTATCATAACAAGAGAGCAAACTATGTGGCATCTCATCCCATGGCAGGAACAGAACATTCAGGACCGTGGGCCGCGCAATCGGGATTATATGATGGTAAAGCAGTAATTTTTTGCGATGTGGAAGATAGTTCGCCGGAGGCATTAAAAATTGTGCGTAAAATGTACGACTACCTTAATATGCGTCACATATACATGAATGCATATAACCATGATGTGCATGTTGCTTATGTTTCTCATATATCGCATATAAGTTCATTTGCATTAGCCCTTACGGTTTTAGACAAAGAAAAAAATGAAAAAAATATTTTCGACTTAGCCAGTGGAGGATTCGACTCAACAGTACGTTTGGCTAAGAGTTCTGCAGAAATGTGGACCAATGTTTTTGAAAACAATGCAGAAAATGTAATCTCTGTTTTAGATACGTATATAGAAAAACTCAAAGAATTTAAAATAGCCATTTTTCAAAACGAAACCAATAAAATTTCAGATATGATCAATAAAGCAAACCGTATAAAAAAAATATTATAAAATGGAAACTCAATTACAAATAAAAAGTTTAGGTGAATGGGGAATTAAAGATTGTTCAAAACCCATTGTTATCTCAGGTCCATGCAGTGCTGAAACCGAAGAGCAGGTTTTACAAACTGCTAAAGAATTAAAATCAGCCGGAATTAATATTTACCGAGCGGGTATCTGGAAGCCCCGGACACGACCAAACTCTTTCGAAGGAGTTGGTTCTGTTGGGTTAGAATGGCTTAAACAGGTTAAAGCAGAAACAGGAATGCTTATTTCAACCGAAGTGGCCAATGTAAAACATGTGTACGAATCATTAAAAGCGGGTATTGATATGATATGGATTGGTGCACGAAC
>DATFIZ010000167.1:0-2633 GCA_035269575.1 Bacteroidales bacterium
TCTTTAACTCCTCTTTATTTTCAATAGCTGCATTTATGGTCGACAGCGAAACCGTAAACTGATTCCGTATGGCTTCAGCAAAGGTTGTTGTGCCGTGAATGTTATTCACCACCTGACCATTTACCCTTGATTGCTCAAATAAAATTCCAATCGCACCATTTACATCCGGATAGGTGGATCCTTTGCCATAATAAAAATCATCAAATACCTCTTCAGAAAAATATAGCGTACCTATATCATCCAAAGCTTTACTGTGGAATTTCGCGATTTTATACGTTAATTCATAATTCTCAGAAGGTGTCAAAGCATTGTTTCTGGAAGGAACACCTGGCTGAAAGAAGAACGTTCCATTGGTACCCATCTCATGATGATCACTAACAACAGCAGGTTTCCATTGATGGAAGGCACGAACTCTTGCTTTCGATTCGGGATGCTGAACCAGTAACCAGTCCCTGTTCAAATCAAACCAGTAATGATTGGTTCTTCCGCCGGGCCAGTGTTCAGAAAACTGAATGCTCGACTGATCATCAACCCGGTTTTTGCTTTGATGCATATTCACCCAGCTGGCTGCCCGGTTAAAGCCATCAGGATTTAAACTGGGATCGATAATAATAACCGCATGATTCAGGTATTCTTTTACCTGCTCTTCGTCAGATGATAATAAATAATAAGCCGTTAATAAGGATGCATTGGTGGCACTCGATTCGTTTCCATGTACACCATATCCCAACCAAACAATAATTGGGTCATTATCAGGGCCGGACTTGTTTTCTTCTGAAACAATATGCTTAAGATGATTTTCTCTTATTTTTTCAAGATTGGCAATATTTTCGGGCGATGAGATAATGAAATGATATAAAGGTCTGTTTTCGTGGGTTCTGCCATACTCAACCATTTTTACCCTATCCGAATTTTGCGATAAATTCTTTAGGTAATAAACCACCTGGTCGTGCGAAAAATGCCATTCGCCAAAGGCATGCCCCGACGAAGACCCTGGACCGGGGATTTCATTATTTACAGGAATATCTTTTCCCAAATAATAGTCAAAATCAATTTGTGCGTTAATAGTATAAGAAATAATTAACAGGCAGGATAAAATAAAATATTTCATGGCTTACTGATAGTTTGAGTATTTACACTCATTAGATGATAAAATGTTTTGATGGTTTAACGTCTGCTGCTAATGACACATTTACTATAGTTTAAAAATGCTAATAGTTATAAGTCATATTGTTTAATTATGTTAAAAACAAGGGACAGGATTAAAAGTGAATAGATAAACTTTAAAAAAATTTAAAAACATATTTACCTTCTTTTTGTAACTCGCAAACGTTTGAAACAATACTTACAGACCTTTTGATTTTCTATATAAACATCTGCTTACTAACAAGATACATTGTTTCTATTCCTTTTTTCATTATATTTGATAGTATTTTTAAAATCAAAAAATCATTCATTCTTTGTTAACTTACTACGATGAAAAAAGAGAAAAAAGCACTGAGTTTCTGGCAAATATGGAACATGAGTTTTGGATTTTTAGGTATTCAGTTTGGTTTTGCCCTTCAAAATGCCAATGTGAGCAGAATTTTCGAAACCCTTGGAGCCAAAGTAGATAACATTCCCATTTTATGGATAGCAGCTCCGGTAACCGGCCTTATTGTTCAGCCGATTATTGGTCACTTAAGCGATAAAACATGGACCCGCTTAGGGCGTAGACGCCCCTTCTTTTTAGTAGGCGCTATTTTAGCATCTATTGCATTATTTATCATGCCTAATTCACCCACTTTATGGGTAGCTGCAGGAATGCTTTGGATTATGGATGCTTCCATTAATATTTCCATGGAACCCTTCCGGGCATTTGTCGGCGATAACCTTCCATCGCACCAGCGTACCATAGGATTTAGCATGCAAAGCTTTTTTATTGGCATCGGTGCTGTGGTTGCCTCTTTTCTGCCTTATATTTTTACCGAATGGTTCAACGTCTCCAATACTGCTCCTCCCGGAGAAATTCCATTGTCTGTAAAATTATCCTTTTATTTTGGTGGTGCAGTATTTCTTCTTTCAGTACTATGGACCGTTTTTACTTCCAAAGAATATTCGCCCGAAGAGTTAGCCGACTTTGAAGATAAAGAGCTGGAAGCAAAGATGAAAGAAGTTGAGCTGGCCAATATCAAAAACTCAAGCGGTGATTTTAAAAATGGCCTGATTTTTTTGTTTGCAGGAATCATTATCACTTTTGGCCTTACCTTCATAAAAGTCGATAATGAAGTATATATCTTTTCAATCGGTCTTGCAATATTTGGGTTGCTCGAACTATTCAGTGGCTTTTTAAAACAAAGAGGGAAACTAAAAAATGGTTTTGTAGCTGTTGTTTCTGATTTTAACACCATGCCTCTGACCATGAAACAACTGGCTATCGTGCAATTCTTTTCATGGTTTGCCCTTTTTGCCATGTGGATTTATACCACAGCAGGAGTTACCAGCCATATTTACGGAACTACCGATACCACCTCAGCCCTATATAACGAAGGGGCTAACTGGGTAGGAATATGTTTTGGGATTTATAATGGTTTCGCTGCCGCTTTTGCCTTTTTACTTATTCTTTTGGCCAAATTAACCAACCGGAAGATTAC
>DATFIZ010000168.1:0-4325 GCA_035269575.1 Bacteroidales bacterium
AGATAATGTTTGGAATAATTAAGCATATGTTTGTCCTCACAATGGTTGCTAATGAAATTAAACCACTTCTCTTTTATGGCTGGCGCTAAATTTTTATACAGCTGCATGTTTTCACCAAATATTCCTTCAATACCTGCCAGATGAAGAGGTTTTAAACCTGCTTCGGAGATTAAAGGATTTATTTCTTCGGGAAACGAGAAGTAAGCATTGGTAAACCATTCGGTTCCTTCTACAAAGTTTTCATCGGTCCCTGTTTCCCAAAGACTAATTGCACCTTGCTTTTCCCGGATACCTTCCGGATTTTTTTTCAGGCCATACAGCATGGCTGCTGTTCTCGACATAAAAGCACTGTAGATATATCCATTTTTCTTCACATGCGTTTTGGCTATTTCCAGTATTTTAAGCCGTTTATTTTTTTCGGTAAGATGATATAATGGCCCTAAAATTAGTATGGCATCCCAGGTTTCTTTTTCCCATATATCAGCATTAAGTGCATCGGAAACCGACAGGTGGATAACATTAGAGTTATTTTTAATTTTCTGCCGGGTTAACTTCATATTGTTTTCTGACAAATCATTCAATCCTAATACATATCCTTTTTTTAATAATTTCTCGGCATAATTACCCGTTCCGCAGGCTATATCCAGTATTTTGGCCCCCGGCTTTACATATTGTTCAATGTATTTAAGGGTAAGGGGAATTTCAAATTCATTCTCATCGAGCCTTTTATCTTCAAAAAATGAGTGGGTGTTATAGTATTCTTTAACTCTATTCATAATTTAATGTATTTATTACATTCAAATATCTCCTAAAAATATGCCAATTGAAAACTTTCGTTTAAGAACTTCTGTTATCCTAAGGAAGGATTGCATTATTCTGTTTTCCTGTTTTTCATCTTTTATGATATAAGATGAGGACTCTATTCCCAAAAACTGTAGAATTTTTCCACAGAAATCAAAAGATTGTCTGTGTTTTATTTTCAAAACGGGTTTAGCTATTGTTTGTTAATCAGTTGATTTATAGTAAAAATGAACAAAAGGCATCGAATTTGGTACTTATCTTGAAGGATAGGGAGTAATGTTATATGCAAATTTTTGTAAACTGGTAAAAAGAGAAAATTGTGTATAAAAGAGAAGTTAAATTAATTGTTGGAATTATTTCATTCGTGTTGCCTAGTATTTCGATGTATTCGTAAACTTATTTACTAAAAAATCACAAATGAATGCAGAACTTTAACGCTTCAGCATTAAAAATAAATAGAAAGTAAAATATAATGGGACATAACAAACATAATCATAAAAATAAACATTCAGATAAAAAGGATCACAAGCATGATTCCCATAAGCACGATTCGAACGGACACGGAGATCATGACCATACCGAACACCACAAAATGATGATTCAAGATTTCCGGAAAAGGTTCTGGATTTCACTGGTAATTACCCTGCCTATTCTGGTGATGTCGCCCATGATACAGAATGTTTTTGACTACGAGATTACATTCAGGTTTGTCGGATATGTGTTATTTGGATTGTCTACATTCGTTTTCTTTTATGGTGGGTGGCCCTTTTTAACCGGACTGGTTGATGAGTTGAAAAAGAAACAACCGGGCATGATGACGCTTATTGCCGTTGCTATTACAGTTGCCTGGGGGTACAGTTCGGCTACCACGTTTGGAGTTGAAGGGAGTACCTTTTTCTGGGAGCTGGCAACACTTATCGACATTATGTTGTTGGGGCACTGGATAGAGATGAAATCAGTGGTAAGTGCTTCAAGCTCTCTGCAAAAACTTGTTGAGTTAATGCCCACAGATGCACGGTTAATAAAAGATGGCGACACCAAAGAAGTAAAAATAGATGAGTTGGAAAAAGATGATCTCGTTTTGGTTAAACCCGGCGAAAAAATACCGGTTGATGGTATTATAACAGAAGGTGAAAGCAGCGTAAACGAGTCAATGGTTACCGGAGAATCTAAACCGGTTACAAAGTCAAATGATGATAAAGTAATTGGGGGTACCATTAATGGCAATAGCACACTAAAAATAAAAGTGCAGCAAGTAGGCGAAGAAGCCTATCTGAATAAGGTTGTTACCATGGTACGTGAGGCTCAAAATAAAAAATCTAAGACACAACATTTGGCCGACCGAATAGCCTTTTGGTTAACCATTATTGCCTTGACTATTGGTGCAGGAACATTAACAACGTGGCTGATTTTGGGTAAACCTTTTGTGTTTGCATTAGAGCGAATGGCCAGTGTAATGGTTATTACCTGTCCACATGCGTTAGGATTAGCCGTACCCTTAGTTGTTGCAATTTCAACATCAATTTCTGCCAAAAATGGTTTATTGATTCGAAATAGAACTGCTTTTGAAAATTCAAGGAAAATCACAGTTTTCTTATTTGATAAAACGGGTACGCTAACAAAGGGAAACTTTGGCGTAACAAGGTACGGAGCATTAAATGATAACTATGATGATAAAGATATTTTACGGTTGGCCGGAACGATTGAGTCGCATTCGGAACATCCGCTGGCAACCGGCATTATGGATAAAGTAAAGGATGAGGATATTAAACTTGGCGATGTAAAAGATTTTAATGCCATAAAAGGAAAAGGTGTTGAGGCTAAAGTAGATGGGAAAAATGTAAAAGTGGTAAGCCCCGGATATCTGAAAGATAACGATATTGATGTTTTAAAGGATTTAAAAGAAGATAAGAAAGAAACCGTGGTATTTGTCCTGCAAGATGAAGAGTTAGTTGGCTTTGTGGCTATGGCTGATGAAATAAGGGAAGAGTCATATGAGGCTATTAAAATACTTAAAGAAAATGATCTTAAGGTATACATGATGACCGGAGATAATGAAAAGGTAGCCAGGAGTGTGAGCGAAGAGCTTGGATTGGATGGATATTTCGCTGAAATTCTTCCTGATCAAAAAATGGAGAAAGTAAAAGAGCTTAAAAATAATGGTGAATTTGTTGCCATGACGGGCGATGGAATAAATGACGCACCTGCTCTGGCTGAAGCCGATGTGGGTATTGCTGTTGGCTCAGGAACAGATGTAGCCGCGGAGACTGCTGATATTATTTTGGTCAATAGTAATCCTAAAGATATTTCCGGATTGATACTATTCGGGAAAGAAACCTATAAAAAGATGATTCAGAATTTTATTTGGGCAACAGGTTATAATGTTGTTGCCATACCACTGGCAGCAGGTGTGCTTTATAGTGCGGGAATATTAATAAATCCGGCGCTTGGAGCTGTTTTAATGAGTATTAGTACAGTAATTGTAGCCATAAATGCGCAACTTTTAAAACGTAAATTAAATATAAATAATTAAAAAAAAATTTATTATGGAAATTGTAATTTTTGCAACAAAATCATGTAACCACAGGCCTCTGCTCGAGGAGGAGTTAAAAGATGTAGGGTTAGAATATAAAGTATTATTCTACGAAGATCATCCTGAAATAGTCGAAAAATATAACGTAAAAACTTCTCCCCTTTTAATATGTAATGGAGAACTGGTTTCTGAAGGAATGCCTGAACATGCCAAAATACTGGAGTTATGCGAGAAGTATAAAAATAAAGGAAGTAGAAGTAATTAGGAGGTTCAGAAGAATTTCAACAAATTTTAAAAATCTTGCATTTTATAGATATTAAAATGCAAGATTTTATTGATCGATATGTTCATTTTCCAGGTAGTACTTTTCTTATAGTTAATTACAAAAGTAAAAAGAATTATCGTACAAACGATTTTCTATCTTGAATCTTTCCCTCCGTACCGTAAATGGTTACATTTACATGACTATCTTGTGCCATTTCAGAGGCCTTATCAATGGCATCTTTTTTCGTTGAAAAAGTAAAACTTGCTCGTGCTGATTTTTCTTTTTTAATGATCCACTTATTTTCACGTGGCATAACATATAAATCATTACCATGCTTTTTTTCATCTGCTTGGGTATGGTTAAAATCTATACTCCTGTTCGCAGCCCAATCCTTTGCACGACTTATAGATGTGGGAATAGCAATGCTTTCATCCATATTTTTATCTTCGAGCAATTTGTTTAAAATTTCAATGGCTTTTTTTCTTACCTCTTCGTTAAGGTTTTTCATGGTATTCGGATAATTGTCTTTTGAGTATGGCATATTATTCTATTTCTTTAGTTATTGTTTTCATTAGTTAATACACAACAGTAAAAATATCATTCCAAATTGAAGCTGAAACAATATGTGTATAATAATCCTATGTATGTTTTTGAGACAGGATCAGGAGTATTAAAGATGTTAAAGGGAAGAATGCTTCCGGCAGGTAATTTACTTTTTGCAAAGTA
>DATFIZ010000169.1:0-3888 GCA_035269575.1 Bacteroidales bacterium
AAAAAAACTTGAATTTGTTTCCTATTTAGGAAACTTTTTCTATTTTTGTAAGTATAAAATATTGTGACAGTGAAAAAGTTTGAAATAGTAATTCTTGAAACGGTAAGACAGTTTTTGAAAAAGCTTGATAAGAAGTCAAGTTCTAAGATAGTTTTCAATATGAGAAAGGCTCAGGTGACTGTTGACCCTGAATTATTCAAGAAGTTAACAGATGAAATCTGGGAGCTTAGAACAAAGTATAACAAGAATTACTATAGACTCTTAGCTTTTTGGGATAAGACAGACAATAAAGAAACTTTGGTTGTTTGTGCTCATGGATTCATTAAGAAAACAAAGAAAACTCCCAAAACGGATATTGAAAAAGCTAAATTGATAATGAAAAAGTACTTTGAAAATGGAAACAAATAAAGAAGTTAAAAAAGAAGATTTAAAGCAATATTCATTAGACCAAATCACTGATGAAATTGTAGGAAAAGAAGGAACAGAAGAACGAGAGCAGTTTGAATATGAATTACAAATTGACTTGCTTGGAGATATTGTTAAGCAAACAAGAAAGGAAAGGCATTTGACACAGGCTCAATTGGGAGAATTAATTGGTGTTAAGAAAGCTCAAATTTCAAAGATTGAGAATAACATAAAAGATGTTAGGTTTTCGACTATTATGAAAGTTTTTAAAGCATTGAAAGCGAAAATTAAACTTTCGGTTCAATTAGACAACTCAGATTTGAATATTGCTTAATCTTCAGCCCTTCAACTTATAACAACACATCAGCCTAAATGCGGGGGTTTACTCCCTTTGGTCGTGAGAACGCTGCGCTTAGTTGGCGGTTTGATGACAATTGGTTATATTTGTTTTGGTTTTTAACGGGTGACCGTGAAACACGGCGGGAAACCCGCACTCAGGCTATGTGTGGACCGTTAGCACCCATGCCGGTTTCGGGGAAGAAACCCAACCCGAAGTTCCGTTTTTTACTTTCAATTCAAACGCTGTTTGATCAACAAACATAGCTGGATGAATATTTCAAGCATATTGTGGTTTTTTTAATTAGCGTACAAATATTTTACATCGAAATTATTTTTTATATCTTTATAATTATTAATTTAAAATTTACTAATATGAGAAAAATAAGATTACTTTCAACTGGAGTGTTAATACTCCTTACGGTAGGATTATATGCTCAAACAAATCAGGAAAAGGGTAGAGATACCGACAATAAATCTTTTGAAGAAGCAATAAAGCCAACATTGAATTATACAGCTTCTGAGGGGGATACTGATTTTGGAACAAAAGATAGTGTAATATTGGACGACCAAATAATTCTGGGTAGTCTGGGTGTTGGTAGTGATTGTGTTGATAATGAAATGTTTGGTTTTAATACAATACTGCTGAAAGAAAATAATGTAAGAATGAAATTTGAAGATACCAGTACAAGTGGTAGTTTTCCGAGTAATGATTGGACACTAATAGCAAATGACTCAGCAAATGAGGGGGATAATTATTTTGCAGTTGAAGATGCTACAGCCGTGGTTATTCCGTTTAAACTTATGGCTGGTGCTCCTGCTAATTCTCTTTTTGTTGGTTCAACAGGTAATGTAGGCATTGGAACAGACAATCCTATGCAAAAGCTTCATGTTATGGGTGGAATGAAACTTGATGCGATATTAACAGTTCCAGGATCACCTGAAGAAGGATTTGTATATATGGATGGGAATGATAATCTGCTTAAATATTATAACGGTACTGCATGGCAAACAGTAGCAGATAAACAAAGTCTGACAAGTGCAACACTTACAGGAAGTACCTTACAGATAGATATTGAAAATGGTTCTTCTGTTTCGGTAGATTTAAGTCCAATACTTGCTGATCTTGAGGCCAGATTAAGTGCCCTGGAAGGACCATCAGGAATTAATAATATTGAGTCAATTAATCCTAAAATGAGCCAAAATAGTCCGAATCCTTTTGCTTACGAAACAAGTATTAATTTTTATATTCCAAATGAAATAAGTAATGCCTCAATTACCATTTATGATATTAAAGGTTCGGTAGTAAAAGAAATGCCTATAAACCAGAGAGGTGAAGGAGATATTACTGTGACAGAAGAAACTGTTGCTGACGGCACATATTTCTATTCTTTAATATTAGACGGAAGAAAAGCTGACTCTAAGATTATGATAAAAGCAAAATAAAACATTCACAGTTTAAATATAACATCCCTGAACCTATAAGGTTCAGGGATGTTATATTATACAATTGCTCAATATTATACTATTTATACTCTTTGTTACCCTTATCTCAACTTTTTACTTTATCTAATTAATCTTTATTTACCGAACTTTGTTTAATCCATCCTGTTGTTACTGTATTTCCAATAAAGCTACAATGAATCCGATCGTTTTCAAATTTATCGATGAAATTTATTTCTCCTTTAAGTACATATGCTTTTCTTTTTGTTGATTCTTGTTTTTCAGAATAAAAAAAGCTTTTTCCACAACAATATTTATAATCTCAATCCAGTCCTTGATTTCTTGAAGTGGATAACACGGTTCGATTTGTGCCACCGATTCCGGTTTTATTGTGCCAGTGATTTCGGTCAAATTGTGCCAGTTTAAACCGGCGGTCAGGCATTCCAAAACGCGGTTCGTTTTGTGCCACTTTTACTCCGGAGTCGTGAGCTCGCACAGCTCGGTTCGGTTTAATTTGTGCCACTTTAAAAGATCAGGTTAAATAAATTACTTTATCGCATATAAACTAAAATAATGCGATATGGCAAATACACTTGATTTTATGGACATTAAACAAATTATTACACTACATCTAAACGGTTTTAGTAACCGTAAAATTGGTACCACACTTAATATATCCCGTAATACAGTTAATACTTATATGCATCTTTTTGAGGGTAGCAAATACAGTTTAGAAGAACTTCTTAAACTTGACGACTCTCATTTTAACTCTCTGTTTTCCTCCCATACCACCATTGTCAATGATCGATATAATGAACTGATGCTTTTTTTTGAAAAAGTTAATCAGAACAGGAACCACCCGGGTTTTACTTTTTTATATCATTATAATCAATACAAGCAGGAAAGTCAGAATCCTTATAGTTATACTCAGTTCATGGAGCATTATAACCGTAAGTATGGCAAAGTAAAAGGCTCAATGAAACTCGAACACATTGCCGGGCATGAAATTTTTATTGATTTTGCAGGTAAATAACTTCAACTAATTGACCGGGAAACGGGTGAGATAATACCTGTTGAAGTATTTGTTGCCATTTTGCCTTTTTCCCAATATACCTACGTTGAAGCCTGTTTAAGTCAAAAGCGTGAAGATCTAATAAAATGTATGAGAAATGCGCTTTCCTTTTATGGAGGTGTATCAAAAGCTATTGTATCGGACAATCTAAAATCGGCAGTTACAAGGGCAAGCAAGTACGAAGCTGAAATTAACCGTACGTTTAAAGAATTTGCTTGTCATTATAACTGTGCTGTTAACCCAACACGAGGATATAGCCCGCAAGATAAAGCTTTAGTGGAAAATGCCGTTCGACTGGCTTATCAGCGTATTTATTATCCCATAAAGGATATGACTTTTTTTTCATTAGAAGACCTAAACAGGGAAATAAGAAAGTTGTTAGAAAAATATAATGATATCCTGCTTCAACGTAAGGAAACCAGTCGCAGGGAGCTGTTCCAATCAATGGAGAGAAGTTATTTAAAGCCTTTACCAAATGAAGCTTACCAAATAAAACAATACACACGAGCTAAGGTGCAAAAAATAGGGTATGTTTACTTTTCACCAGACAAAACCTATTATAGTGTACCATATCGCTTTATTGGCAAGTCAACGCTCATACATTATACACCGGATACCGTTGAAGTATACTT
>DATFIZ010000170.1:0-36954 GCA_035269575.1 Bacteroidales bacterium
AAGTTAATATCTTCTTCGTCGAGATAGATCTCCGGCAATCCTGCTATAAAATAATGGTAATAATTACGAAACATACTTACTCTCCCTGAAATAACATTTCACCCGTTTTGGGGCGTAAATAGCTTTTAAAGAAATTAATAAAATCTTCTTCGGAAAAACTAATTTTGTAGGAATTGTCGGCCGGACCGATTTTAAAGCCTCCTTTAACTGCATCGCTAAAGCTTAATTCAAGCTTTGCATTTAATTCTTTCCCTGTTTTGGCTTTAAAATATTTTTCAAATTCTTTCTCCAGTTTTTCAGGAAGCAAAACAGACAGGTCTACAGATTCTTTTTTCTGAGGATCCCAGTTTTTAATTATTGTTTCAATAATTTCTTTTACGAATTTCTCATCGTCAAAAGCTTTTTTAACGGGCTCATCAATAACCTTGCTGGTTATTAGATCCGTAATTTGCTGTTTTACCTTTCGAACGGTTTGCTTTGAAGCCAACTCCAATTCGGCATGAACATTTTTCTTGATTTCTTCGGATTTTTGTTCTGCCTCCTCAATGATACCTTTCGCTTCCTTTTCGGCATTCTTTTTAATCTTATCTGCTTCAGATTTAGCCTCTTTGATTATTTTATCAGCTTCTTCGTTCGCTTTTTCGACACCTTCGTTGTAAAGCTTTTGTGTTAATTCCTGTAGTTTATTTTCCATTGTACAAAGGTCTATAATGTTTTACAAAAAATTGAAATACAAATCTACTAACTTAATTTAATATCTCAACAAATATTTACTTTTTTAGATACTTAAATTCTTTATACTAAATGAGAATCCGTTCGTTTCAAATTTAGATGTGCTATAAAAAATAAGAACAGATATATAATCCCAAACAGTCAGTGAGGGCAAATGTAAAAGAGCAAAAATAATTTTCCAAACTTTTCTGTTATTTTTTTAACAGTGTTAATCAAATAACAGTATGTTATAAAACAACCTATTTTTTATTAAAATACTTAAGCATTAATAAAACTTCAAAAAAAGTATAAATAAAATAGAGGATAAGGAAGGTTATGAGAAAAAATTTAGCCTGTGCCGGATTAAGAAGTGCAAATAGTACAATGAACACAAGGTATATCATCATTTTAACTCCCGAAATCATGATAAACCGTGAAGAGAATCGGCTATGCCCTTCTGTACTGACTTTTAATATAGAAAAATGCAATAGTCCTGTTAAAACAGCAATAATAAACAGATTTAACCAGAAAACCGGATGGTAATATGGTGATAATACCGTACGAAAAAGAATAAGCGCCATGAGTCCTAAAGAAACGGTTAAAATTGTTTCTTTGATTAAAAAAATTTTAAAAGCTTTCATGATTATATTGCTGGTTTAACGAAATTCTTCATTGCATAACAGGTTGCCAAAAAACACCCTGAACCGATAACACCTCGACAAATAAAGGAAGTTCATTGTCGGTTATCCAGGGATTGGGTCCAGTTCTTCCAAACATTTGAATCAGAAGAATTACAATCATTTGAAATGCAATCGCTGAAAACCGGTTTTATTTTTACGCGCTTCTTTGTTCTTTTTCCTTAAACTTTGATTCTCCTGTGCTGACATTTGAGCGCGATTCATCACTCATATTACAGTTTCCTGTAAACATTGAACCGGGTTCTATAGCTAATTTTTTGGTGATAATGTCTCCATAAATTTTGGCTGTAGCTTTAAGCGAAAGCAACTCTCCTACCTTTATTTTTCCATTGACCTCACCCAACACTTCTGAATTTTTACAGGCAACCTCTCCTTTTACTCTACCGGTCTCGCCTACAACAACTTTACCCGTAGTATTCAGGTTCCCGTTTAACGCACCGTCTATACGAATATCGCCATTTGATTTTATGTCTCCTGTGATTTCTGTACCAACACCAATTAAGTTAATAGCAGCTGTGGTTTCGGGTTCATTATTTTTTGCCATTGTTAAATTCTTTAAGGATTAAACTTCACTTATTTTATAATTATCGGACAAATATATTATTTTTTATGCAAGGAGTCATCTTTTTCGCCTAAAAGATTGTCATCTATCATCTATAACAGGAATCTTATCCAATTTGTTGTTCTAACCGTAAATTTTTTTAAAAAGAATACAAATCGATCCCCATTAAGAATTCAGTAAATAATGATTGACGTCCCGGGACAAATCCAATTCGTATACCGGTATTTAAGGGAAACAATGTTCGCAACAGATGATAATCAAAAGAAAGTTCTACTCCAAAACTGGAGAAATACTCTTTTACCGTACCTGCAGGGGTTAAGTTTTGTGTATAATAATTGTATTGATTCATTGCAAAATCACCAAAAAAAGCACCCCTAACACGTTTTATATAAATCAAAGGCCCAACACTCCAATCGGGATATGCTATGGGAAATACATAATCGCCGTAAAACTTCAATAGTTTTTCTGTTCTTCGTCGCTCCATCCCTCTTGGAAATTTAAATCGAGAAGAATATAAATAAAGTTTAGGGCTTTGGTATTGATAACCAATATCAAACTTAAATCCATGATTTTTAAAAAACCCCGGTAAATATATTCGGGAATCAATGGTTGAGATATAACCAAAGAAATCGGAGTCAAAAGGAGAGTTATACAAATTATAATCGAGAATAATTCCTGATTTTGGCTGAATATCACGATGTGCTTTCCGGGTATATAAATATAAATACGCCTGAAAATTCATGAACTCAAGTCCCTCCTGATAATAATCAGCAACGGGTTGATAATAAAATCGGTTACTATATTCAAAACGAATACCCGGATAAAATCCGGCAACATATTTTCCGCGACTTAAATTAAACGGAATATAGGTTTCAATGGAGAAACTGCTATTATCAAACTTTAATTGTGGCACCCATGCAACATCCGATGATGCGTAATATCTATGCCGGTCACCATAATCGGCTGAAACTTTTATATACGGATAAAACCCTTTATAAATTAAGGAAGAGGATAAAGAATGATGATGATCTTTATAAGCGTACCCTAAAATGGTTTCCATCGTGCTTAATTTATTCTGAGAAAGAATCATCAGTCCTGGGTGAACGATATCATTTATTGCTGAAGGATCACTAAAAACCTCCTGAAAATCAACATCTTCATAATCAATATAAAATGGAACCCAGCTATGAAAATAAAAAAGGTTTCCCAGTCTGGAATAGGGCTTAACAATATACTCTTTTGACGGGATATCATCTGTCTTAACTCCTGTTTTTTCCTGAGATGACAATGTTTCTGCCAAAGGATCTTTCTTATAATCTTCCAACTCTTTTTTATGCCATAAAGATCTTTCAACAGGAATTTTGGAAACACCAAATCCCCTCGAAGAATATTCACTTGCAAAAATATAGTCCTCGTTCGGGCTTAAATCAAAATCATAAATTCCATCGTTGGAATTTGTAAGCTGATAAACGTTCTCACGGGCAATATTGTAAACATATAAATTATCCGTTCCATTAAAGGTAGAATGAAAGTATATATGTTCTAAAGAGGGATATATCCGCTGAATATCAATGCCAGGCAGAGCAAACACAGACTCCCATTGTTCGGTAATAAAATCATACCTGCTCACTTGTTTTTGATTCCCGTTTATTTCAATAACATAAATATATCTTTCGTCAGGAGACCATTGAGGCCGTTGGATAAAATTTCCCTTTGGTGAAGGAATTTTTACATACGTTTTCCCATGAATACTTCCTATAATGGTAAGCAGATATTCATCGTCGGGGCTAACTTCAATTACAGCTATTTTATGGGCATCGTCAGAAATAGCCGGGCTGAAATATCGCACTTTATCAATCACTTCTCTTTCCTGCTGAGTTTTTAGATTAAATAATTTAATGGTTGTATATTCCCTGTTATGCCAACGTGCATCTGGTCTGTATTCAGCCCAGACAATGAATCTATCCGACACGGAATAATCATCAGAAATTAAAGATCCCGGTTCCCAAAGGATTCTTTCTTTTCCTTTACTTATTTCTACAAATTGCGGGATATGGGACAATCCCTTTTTTAAAGCAATTATCTGACTGTCACTCCTATACTGTGGGTGTATATAATCTACATAATCCTTCTTTTCAGGATGAATAAAACGGGTCGGTGTAAAGTGCATTTCTTCATTTTCGCCAGACCACAAGCTGTCTAAATAATTTAAACCTTCTTTAAATAAATCCTGATGCGATAGCCCTGTATGTTTTTTTAATCCCCGGTTAAACGCAAAATAGGTGGGTAAAAGCGTAAACGAATGTTGGGCTACATGGTCTACCACCTTACTCCAGCTATCTGCTCCATATTTTGTTCTTACATATGCAGTAAAGTGATATCCATATTCATAATGGTTCGGAACATAATCTTTATACGAGCCAAATAATATTTTGTCAAACGAATATTCCTTTTCATCTTCCAATAAAATGGTCCGGATTCCTCGTTTAAAATAGGGAAGCCGTCCTCTCCCAAAGGAGGAAAGGGCGGTTTCAGTGACTACGGCATCGCCTTCGTAAAACCACATGGGCAGTTGCCCTGCAACAAGACCTGTAGCTTGTTGCCCAAAAACCAGAGATAAAATTTGGGTAATTCCCTGGTTAAGCTTATCAATTTGAACCACATGACGAAGCTCATGAATACAAAGTTGCTGAAGCCGGTCTCCCGGATACATATCCTGCGAGGGAGCAGGATACAACTCCATACGTTTAGGAGCCCACGAAACATAACCATTGGAGCGGATAGATTGGGAATGAATGATTACTGATATTTTTTTGGGGGTATGATTTAACGAATACCCAACTTTTTGATAGTTATGTTCCAGAATATTGGCTATTTTTTGCGCTGAGGATTGGTATTCATTAGGGAAAATGAGCTGAAAATTATCGGTATTTATCTGTTTCCAGCTTACAGATGCCGGATCCTGTCCGGTAGAATAAAATTGCCCGAATGAGGAAGCAGCAATTAACAAAAGAAATAACCATAAAATTGTTCGATAAAAATATCGCATACCTTTATTTTTGAATAACGACTTTTTCGGTAAACATTAAGCCTTTTTCTCCCGTTATTTTTAAAATATATAAGCCATTTTTTAAATGGTTAATATGGAATTCATAGGTATTGTTTTCGGACAAATAAGCCGATTCTTTATAACAAATTTCACCGCTCGAGGAAATTAATTCAATCAACGCCTTCTGCTTAAGAATATTATGGGTAATAAGCTGCAAATTTCCTTTCACCGGATTGATTAAGCTCATCAGATTATTTTTGGTAGAAAAATAATCAATCGCCGTTGCTGCGGACACATTGTAATGATACTCCTGACTCGCTATAATCTGCTGGTGAAGATTATTATAGCCGGCAACCTGAAAAAATATCTCCGTTCCCTCCTCGTATTTCGGAATCGTCCCCATATATGAATACTGATTAGGATACATCGTTTCAAGATGAATATAGTTTCCCGAAGAAAATCCATAGTTAATTTTAAGCTCATGAACAGTATCGTTTTTGTCGGTTAAATCAGCAAAAACAAAAACATCATGATTACTACCCGGGTTTTCCGGAGCAAAAGAAATATTCGAAACATCAAGGCTTACAGCCGTTTGATCTACTTCAAGCTCCAGATAAACAGGCAAATGGTCGGACATATTATACAAAGCCAGGGCAACTTCAGCAGGCACACTGGTATTGGTAGAAATATTCATCGCCTGATTAAAAAAGCTACCATCCTGTCCGATGGTATTATATGAACCATCAATATACTGCATCTTTTTCCCGCCACCCATAATATCATCACTGGCCATAATAAAATCGAACCGGTCATCCATGCCTCCGGTTGAGAAGCAATCGCCCCGGGTATGTGTTGATTGCGTGTGATAATACCTGTACTCAGCATTCCCGCTCCACTCCCCAATTTGCCCTGCAGGATCATTGAATGCATACCGGGGATAATCCGGATTAATCAGGTTTTGAAATGCCTTTTCGGTGGGTGAATACACATTTAAATCTCCTAACAAGAGAATATTTCCCGGTTCTTCATTATTTTTTAGATAGTTCATAATGATTCTTGTCTCAAAATCTCTTTGGTCCGGGCTATCATCATAGTACCCTGATCCAGCCTTTAAATGGGCTACAATACAAGTAACAAAAGCCGTATCATTCGTTTGAGCCAGGTCTTCGGCTCTAAAATAAAACTGATAAACATTAAATATCTTGTGGGATCCGGAATAATAAAAGCTTATTGGGTAATGCTTTTTCAGGGTTAATTTTTCATGGTTGTAAAACAGGGTGTTGGCTAAAAATATCTCGGGAAACTCCGTTCGTCGGTATTTGGTTACTCCTTCAACATTTAAAGCATTCTCTAACAAATAGGTGGCATCATCACTAACGGGGGACCATCCTTCGCCATCCAGTTCATTTACGGAGAAAATATCCGGTTGAACATGTTGAATTATTGTTTTCAGCGATTCGTTTTTCTCATCAATAGAGTTGGTATTGTTATCGCATTCATAATAATTCTTCCCATAATAAAGCAGGTTGTAATGCATTACCTTCAATGTATCTCCGGCATTACCAATAATTACAAATAGAACAAATGTAAAAGCAAAAATTATTTTTTTCATTGAATATTTTTATCTAAATTTTTTTGGCTTTAAACCCTTCCTGTATTAAAATATTTGTTATTTTATCCCTAAAATCACCCTGAATTAAAATCTCTCCATTTTTAACCGAACCACCAACGGCACATTTTGTTTTTAATAACCTGGATAAATCCTTCAAATCATCTTCAGTGCCAATAAATCCGTTTACCAGGGTCGCTTGCTTGCCTCGTTTTTTGGCTTTAGTATCCAAATAGATTTTTAAGTTTTGCTGATCAGGAGGAAGCGTTTCTTGCTGAATGTCATCCTTTTCATATTCATAATCAAAATCCGGATTGGTTGAATAAACAATATTTTTTCTGCTATTCTTATTCTTTTTGGTCATCATTCATCTCTTTTTATTCAACATAAAAAATATTTAAGAATTTGGCTAAATTACGTAATTTCGAAGCAAAAGTTTTATGCAATTTATTTTTTTTGTTTTTTTGCACAATAAAATAAGCTTTTAGTCCATTAATTATCAGAATTTGAATTAGATTTGAAACAAAAACTAAATATAAACTAACCGATGAATAATTTTAAAACTGTCAATAGAATCAGCGGATGGGTTATTTTTCTTATTGCTGCCACCGTATATCTTTTAACGATTGAACCAACCACCAGTTTTTGGGATTGTGGTGAGTTTATTGCTTCGGCCTATAAGCTTCAGGTAGGGCATCCTCCGGGAGCTCCAATATTTATGATTATTGCCAGATTTTTCACTTTCTTTGCCGGAGGCGATGTAACCAAAGCAGCCATGATGGTTAATGCAATGTCGGGCTTAGCCAGTGCATTTACTATTTTATTCCTGTTTTGGACGATAACCCACCTGGCTAAAAAGATGGTCCCAAAAACAGAAAAGCTTTCATGGGCACACTTAATTGTGGTTATTGGGAGTGGTGCAGTAGGTGCGCTTGCCTATACATTTTCCGACACCTTCTGGTTCTCGGCTGTAGAAGGAGAAGTATATGCCATGTCTTCGTTGTTTACAGCTTTTGTATTTTGGGCGATCCTAAAATGGGAAAATATTGCCGATGAAAAATATTCTAACCGGTGGTTAATTTTAATTGCTTATTTAATGGGATTATCCATTGGAGTCCACTTGTTAAACCTGCTGGCAATCCCTGCTATTGTTTTTGTTTTTTACTTTAAAAAATACAACGTTACCCGTGCCGGAATGATTAAAGCTTTTCTGGTTTCGTTAGTTATTCTGGGAACCATAATGTACGTTATTATCCCCGGCTTCGTCAAAGTAGCTTCATGGTTCGACCTGCTTTTTGTTAATGGCTTTGGGCTGCCGTTTAAATCCGGGGTGATTTTTTATATTATCCTGCTGCTGGGGTTAATCATCTGGGGATTATATTACACCTCGAAAAAGAAAAAAGTTATTTTAAATACCATCATCCTGGGTGTTACGGTTATTATGATCGGTTATTCAAGTTTTGCCATGATAGTTATCCGGTCCATAGCTAATCCTCCCATGGACGAAAATAATCCGGAAACCGTATTTAATCTTTTAAATTATATTAACCGCGAACAATATGGGAGCAGGCCCTTATTTAAAGGCCAGTATTATAATGCCCCGGTGGTGGACAGTGAAACACCTTACACCTACCGGCAAAAAGATGGTAAATACATTAAATCTTACAGCTTGAATGATGTGTATGAATATGATGAACGATTTACTACTATTTTCCCCAGGATGTACAGCGCTCAACCTGAGCATATAGAAGAATATAAAAAATGGGGCGATATCAAGGGTAAAAAAGTACCCATTACAAATTATCAGGGAGAACAAGAGATAAGGCATGTTCCTACATTTGGGGAAAACTTAAAATTCTTTTTCCGGTATCAGCTTGGACATATGTACTGGCGATATTTCATGTGGAATTTTTCGGGTAGACAAAATGATATTCAGGGTCATGGAGAGTTATTAAATGGAAACTGGATAACCGGAATCAATTTTATTGACAATAAATTGATTGGTCCACAGGAGAACTTACCCGACAGCATAAAAAATCATAAAGCACGTAATACCTATTATATGCTGCCTTTATTACTGGGACTTATTGGTTTCTTTTTTCACTTAAGGCGTCATTTTAATGATTCTATCGTGGTCTTATTGTTATTTCTGTTTACAGGAATAGCCATTGTTGTTTATCTAAACCAATATCCCTTGCAGCCACGTGAACGGGATTATGCCTATGCCGGCTCATTTTACGCTTTTTCCATATGGATTGGATTAGGTGTTTTTGGTATTTACAATTTTTTCAGGAAAAAAGCCAATGCAGTTTTCAGTGCGGTTTTAGCAACGGTATTGTCTCTTGTTTTTGTCCCCGGGATTATGGCCAAAGAAAACTGGGACGATCATGATCGTTCAAATCGCTATATGGCCAGAGACTTTGCCTATAATTACCTTAACTCCTGTGCGCCTAATGCTATCCTTTTTACCCATGGCGATAACGATACATTCCCGCTTTGGTATGCACAGGAGGTGGAAGGAATAAGAACTGACGTGCGTGTTGTTAACCTTTCGTTGTTAAATACCGACTGGTATATCGACCAAATGAAACGCAAAGCATACGAATCAGAACCTTTGCCTTTCGGAATGACTCATGAGCAATACCTGAACGGTGTTCGCGACGTCATATACATTAATGACAGAATTGATGATTATGTTCATGTGAAACAGGTTGTTGATTTTCTGAAAAGCGATGACCAAAGAACCAAACTACAGGTAGGAACCAACGAGTGGATTGATTATCTGCCAACCAACAAGATTGTTGTTCCGGTTGATTCGGCTAAAGTTATTGCTCAAGGAACCGTTGAACCCGAAGATGCAGATAAGATTGTTCCTGAAATCAGGTTTCAAATTAATAAGCAAAGAATTGTGAAAAGCGAAATGATGATTTTAGATCTGCTGGCTAACAATAAGTGGGAACGGCCTGTTTATTTTGTTTCTACTGCCGGAGACGGGAATATTGGTCTGGAGAATTATTTACAACAGGAAGGTTTTGCCTACAGACTTGTACCTATAAAAACACCGTCAAAAGGATATCTTGAAACCGGACGTATAGAATCTGACATTATGTATAAGAAACTGATGGAAGATTTTAAGTGGGGCAATATGGATGATCAGGATATCTGGATGGACCATACCACCAAAAGAACAATTTCTGTAATAAAAATAAGAAATCTGTTTACAAGGCTTGCAGATCAACTCATGAAAGAAAACAAAAAAGATTCTGCTTTAGCCGTTTTAAAGAAAGGTACTGAACTAACCCCCAAAACAAATATTCCTTACGATCTGTTTACATTGGATATGATTGAAGCATTATATCGGGCAGGAGGAAAAGAAGAAGCAGATTCTTTGGTGCGTGATTTTTCTGCCATTTCTATTCAGGAGTTAAATTATTATACTTCCCTGCCTCCCAAGTTTGCCCAGTCGCTTGATTACGAGCAACGTTTAAATATGCATTACTTACATCAGATGGCTGAGTTTACAAAACGATATGGTGATCCCGAATTAGCTGCTTCAATTGAGCAGGATCTGGAAAACTTTTTCAACAGGTTTAGCCAACCCCAGCAATAAAAACACAAAAATGCAAAACATCCGAAGCGTTCATTTCTTCGGATGTTTTTTTATCCGCTATTCTTTTTGCATAAATTTACCTTTAAATATCATAAAAAGATATACCTTTGCAGGCTTAAATTTTAGGGAAAATGCAAAAAATCAAAAACATAGCCATCATAGCGCATGTCGACCATGGAAAAACAACCCTGGTTGATAAAATGCTCTTGCTCGGAAAACTTTTCAGGGAAAATGAAAATCCGGGCGATCTTATCCTTGATAGTAATGACCTGGAGCGTGAACGAGGAATTACAATTCTATCTAAAAATGTTTCCGTAATTTATAAAGATTTTAAAATCAATATTATTGATACCCCCGGGCATGCTGATTTTGGGGGAGAAGTAGAGAGAGTCCTAAATATGGCCGATGGAGTCCTTCTCCTGGTAGATGCTTTTGAAGGAACGATGCCCCAAACCCGTTTTGTTTTACAAAAAGCATTAAGCCTCGGCTTAAAACCTATTGTTGTTATTAATAAGGTGGATAAACCAAATTGCCGTCCTGAAGAAGTACAGGAACAAGTTTTTGATCTGATGTTTAACCTCGACGCTACAGAAGAACAATTAGACTTCCCAACCATTTATGGATCGGCGAAACAGGGATGGATGTCGGATGACTGGAGAAAACCTACCAAAGATATTATTCCGTTAATGGATTGTATTATAAAAAATATTCCTGACCCCAAAACTTACGAAGGAACACCACAACTACTTATCACGTCGTTAGATTATTCGCCTTATGTAGGAAGAATTGCCATTGGAAAACTTTTAAGAGGCACATTAAAACAAGGAATGCAAATATCGTTGGTGAAAAGAGACCAATCCATTCAAAGAACAAAAATAAAAGAACTCCTCACCTATGAAGGGTTAAGTAAAAAGAAAACAGAAAAAGTCGAGGCCGGAGATATCTGTGCATTGGTTGGAATTGAAGGTTTTCAAATTGGCGATACCGTTGCAGATTACGAAAACCCGGAAGGATTAGATCCGATTGCCATTGACGAACCGACGATGAGCATGCTGTTTACCATAAACAATTCACCTTTTTTTGGCAAAGACGGTAAGTTTGTTACTTCACGCCACCTGAAAGAACGCCTGGAAAAAGAATTGGAAAAAAACCTGGCCTTAAGGATTGAACCCACCGGTTCTGCAGAGGCATTTAATGTTTACGGACGGGGCGTCTTGCACCTTTCAGTTCTTATCGAAACAATGAGACGCGAAGGATACGAACTTCAGGTGGGACAACCAAAAGTAATCATTAAGGAGATAGACGGAGAAAAACACGAGCCGGTAGAATACCTGACCGTAGACCTTCCGGAAGATTTTTCGGGCAAAGCCATTGAAATCATTCAACAACGAAAGGGTGAAATGATGAATATGGAACGTAAAAACGACCGGGTTACCCTGGAGTTTATTATCCCTTCAAGAGGAATTATTGGGTTAAAAAACATCATGATGACTGCAACAGCCGGAGAAGCTGTGATATCGCACCGTTTTAAAGCCTTTGAACCCTATAAAGGCGATTTTGAAAAAAGACAGGCCGGATCGTTAATTGCTATAGAAACGGGGACGGCTATTGCTTATGCCTTAGACAAACTGCAAGATAGAGGACGTTTTTTTGTTTTACCACAGGAAGAAATTTACGAAGGACAGGTAATTGGAGAAAATGCAAAAGCAGGAGATTTAGGTGTAAATATTACCAAAACAAAAAAACTTACCAATGTAAGAGCTTCCGGAACAGACGATAAGGCAAAACTTCCTCCGCCCGTTAAGTTTTCGCTCGAAGAAGCGTTGGAGTATATTCAGGAAAACGAATATGTTGAAATTACACCTAAAGCTATCCGTCTACGAAAAATTTATTTAAAAGAGCATGAGCGTAAACGAATGCAAAAATAATTTTTATTTTAGCAAAAAAATCGAGATAACCATCTGTAGTGAAAGTAGGATTAGTTATAAAATCAACGGGTAGCTGGTATTCTGTCAAAGACACACAAACAGGGGAGGTTACTTCATGTGCTATCCGCGGGAGATTTCGTATGGAAGGAATAAAAAGCACCAATCCTGTAGCTGTTGGTGATCTTGTTAAATATAATTTCCCGGCAAACGCAGAGACAGGAATCATTCACCAAATTCTTGACCGGAAAAATTATATTGTCCGAAAGTCAACAAACCTGTCGAAACAAACGCACATTCTAGCAGCAAACATAGACCAGGCCATCCTTATGGTAACGTTAAAAAACCCCGTTACCTACCCCATTTTTATCGACCGGTTTTTAATTACAGCCGAAGCTTATGAAATCCCTGCCAAACTTGTTTTTAACAAAATTGATTTGTATGATGACAGGGAAAAACAGACGCTTAATGAAACCATCAAAGCTTATGAAACAGCAGGATACGAGTGCTTCCAAACATCGGTTTCCCAAAAAATTAATATCCAGACCATTGAATCTTTATTAAAAAATAAAATTACCTTAATTGCCGGGAATTCAGGTGTTGGCAAATCCTCATTAATCAATTTAATTGACCCGGAACTCCAATTAAAATCAAGCGAAATATCCAATTACCATAAATCAGGGAAACATACTACAACATTCGCCGAGATGTTTGATTTATCTATAGGTGGAAGCATCATTGACACGCCCGGGATTAAAGGTTTTGGACTTCACGATATCGAAAAAGAAGAACTTTTCCATTATTTCCCCGAAATTTTTAAAGCCTCTAAAGATTGTAAATTTTATAATTGTACGCATGTACACGAACCCGGATGTGCAGTTAAAAAAGCCGTTGATGAAAACAAAATACATCCCATGCGTTATAATAACTATTTAAATATCTTATTCGATCAGGAAACCAAACATCGTTTATAAACAGTTATAAGACTTTCAAATCCAAATCATATCCTTTTGTCATAATTCTTTTAATCCTTTTCTTTTTTTTATTAACTTGTAGCTTTAAATCTTAACTGGTTGTTGATTTGTTCTTTATGAAAAAAACGATTTACTTCTTTTTCATAATTACGATTATCACTTTACCCTGTTGTAAAAACAAGAAAAGTGAAGATTCTGATTTTACACACCTTAACCAATTAGCCAAAACCATTAACACCGAATTGCAAAACGCAGCAAAAGATATTAATGACCTTGCCCTTGTTTTTAAATATAAGATCCCATTTAACAAACCGGTTAAGTGGGACAGTACGGTGTATAAAGTGAAAAGCAACCGGTACTATTTTACTCCGGATCACAAAAAAACCTCTTCTATTTATCTTCCGGAAAATGTATCCTTAAACGACAACCTTAAAAAAATGATAATAAATAGTGAGGTAATGGATTCATTGTTTATTAAATACATTCATGATAATGACTTTGTACAACAAATTTATTTTTTAGATACCAATTCTTTTTTGCGTATTTATCCTTATACTGATGTATATAATCACCTGGACAAACCCTTCGATTTAACGAAACTATGCGCTTATCAAAAAGTTTACCAAAGACCTTTTATTGAAGATCAATCGTATTGGATAGAAACTCCATATGCTGATTTTTATGGTCTGGGATGGATTATTTCCTGTATTGAACCCGTTTATTACCATGATCAATTTATAGGTGTTTTAGCTGCCGATATCCCTGTATATAATTTTTTAAAAAAATATTTCAGCAATGAATCGCAAATATTAATTTTAACCGATGAAAAAGGAAATGTCATCTGTACCACCCAACAAGGTTCTAAACGGTTAAATATCCCCATGCATCAAGAGCTTTCTTATTATAAACCTGTAAACCTAAATCTTTTACAATATAATTCCCCTTCATTAACAAAACATCAGGATAAAAGTATCCGCAAGGCTGTTCATAAAATACTGGAAGGATCGGGTAAAGAATTTTTTCATCTCGATGGAAAGAAACATACAATTTACAAAACGGAAATTGAAGAAACCAATTGGCTATTGTTAAAAATTATTTATTGATATAAGGAACTTTAATTATGAAGAAATTCTATTATTTAGTTGTAGCTGTTATAATCATTGCCCTGGGGGCCAATGCATATTATGGCTATTATATTTATAAACAACAATTAGATTTTCATACCGATATGTTGCTAAATCATACGGAAATCTGTGGGTGGGAAATTGAACAGTCGGGTTACGATTTTGAAAATGAAATTAACTATATCGTTTTTTCATCTGATTTAGCTCATTTTTTCGAAGATAAAGATGATGCTGACCTTAAAATAAAAAAACTTGAGCTTTTTTACTTCAAGTACCAGAAATTGATTAAAAATATTAAACTGATTGATAACCATAAGAATGTTTTTAGCCTTTTTAAAGATAAAGCAAACCAGTTTATCAATGACTATTACATTTCTCAAAAACAAACTACACTAAAAAACAGAGAAGAGATTGTTAAAAATAATGATGGAACGTATACTTATTTGCTGCCTGTTTTCTATGATGATAATACCGTTTTAAATATTTTAGTTAAAGTTGATATTGATCACTATATTCAGTCGGTATTTGAAAACTACCACATGAAAGAAACCCTCTGGCAGGGTCTTATCGATATGAACGGCGATATTATCACCAATAATTTATCAAGAGATACCATTACGATCCACAAGCTGGAACATGTTACTCAAGAACTGAAAAATGGGTATAGTGGCTCCCTAAGACAAAAAGTGACAGCCGACAATCAAACCAGCGAATATCTAACCACATATTATCCCATCCGTATTTTAGCGAATGATTTAGGAATTATTTTTTCGCTCGAAACCAAAATTATAATCGATTCAATCATAAAAAATTCAGTGATTGTATCCTTTTCTACCATCTTTATTTTAATTCTTATTATTGTCGTCTTCATTGTTTTTATCAGACGGAAAAATTTTGAACAAAACAAAATTCAGCAGTCGGAAAAAGCAATGAAAGTAATGCTCGAATCACTGCCTATTGGGATAATGACTTTAGACAATGAAAGGGTAGTGAAATCAGTAAATAATACTGCAATGAAAATTTTCGGTTTGCAATCGCCCGGTGAATTAATCGGGAAGAAGTTAACGGATCAGTTTCTGGTTTCAAGAAATTTCCAGGATACAGAATCATTTACCTATAACGAAAACCTGAACCAGTATGTTTATTACGATGATAATGATAACGAAATTATTATTTACAAAAAACAGATCCCTTTTAATATTGATGACGAAGAAATATCACTCGAAGCTTTTATTGATATTACTCCCATTGAAATAGCAAGAAAAAGAGAAGTAGCAGCCAATAAGGCAAAATCCGAATTTTTAGCTAAGATGAGCCACGAAATCAGAACTCCTTTAAACGGAATCATTGGAATGGCGAATACGCTTGAAAACTTAAATTTAGATGACAAACAGGCAGATGCAGTACATATAATCCTTAAATCGGCCGACTTATTACTTTCAATCATTAACGATATCCTGGACTTTTCAAAAATTGAAGCCGGGAAAATGGTTATTGAAGAAACGCCATTTAACCTTCGGGAAGAAATCGGAGCAATCGTATCTCTTTTTACTCCAAAAACCGAAGAAAAAAATATCGAGCTCATTTCCAACATAAAATCCAATGTTCCCGATAATGTCATTGGTGATCCTTTTCGGTTAAAACAGGTGATTTCAAACCTTATCGGGAATGCGATTAAATTTACATACGAAGGGAAAATAATTCTTTCCGCTGAACTTGACAAAAAACACAATGGATATTTCTCATTACTGTTTTCAATTGAAGATACAGGCATAGGAATCCCAAAAGAAAAATTAAAAAATATTTTTGCATCCTTTTCCCAGGCCGATGGCTCAACAACACGAAAATATGGAGGAACCGGTCTGGGAATTACCATTTCAAAACAACTGGTTGAACTCATGGGAGGCGAAATATGGGTAGACAGCCCTTCATCCATATCCTACGACCCACAATACAGTGGTTCTAAATTCTCTTTTACCATCCAGGTCTATTCTAACGAAAAATTGAAAAAAGATATCGATTTCTCTGACATTAAAGAGTATAAAAACATTAATATATTAATCGTTAACAATCAACCGGATGAAGAAAAAAATCTTTTCCGTCTGTTTGAAAGTTTTGGCACCAACAACAAAATGATAACACCCGATGATAATCCAATAGAAAAAATTGAAAAAGGTTTCAAGGGGTCAGCAGAGAACTATCATTTGTTAATGATTAAAGACAATGCCGATTTTAATGGGATTAAATTTGCCCGAATGCTTCACGAAAAAAATCTCACAAACCAATTAATTATTGGTATTATAAGCTCAAATGACCAACCGGGTAATTATGTGAAATGTAAAATGAACGGTGTGGATTACTACTTAATACAACCTTACGAAGCATCAGAAGTATTCGAGATTTTACAGGACAACTTTACATCCATTGATTTTAAAGATAAAGAGCTGCCCGAATTAAATAAGCTTAAAAAAGACATTAAAATTCTTTTAGCTGAAGACAACATTATTAATCAACGGGTAGCACAAACCATTTTTAAAAACCTGGGTTATGAAATTACGATTGCAAAAAATGGGAACGAGTGCGTTGAAAAAGTTAAAAATGAACACTTTGACATTGTTTTTATGGACATTATGATGCCTGAAAAAGACGGATTAGAAGCCACGGCAGATATAAGAAGCCTGGGAACAAATATCCCCATTATTGCCATGACTGCAAATGCCCGGGAAGAAGATAAAACACAAGCCTTCAACAGTGGCATGAATGATTATCTGGCCAAACCGGTAAGAATAGAAGAAATTAAAAAAGTTTTAATTCGCTGGTTCTCCGAACACTCCGGTTAGTTAGCATGTGTCTTTTAATCTACTCATAGCCTTTGTAAAAGATGATAAAAATGAATGCACACGAAATTGACTATAAAATTCTGGGAGACGATATTCAGCTGGTTGAAGTTGAGCTTGACCCAAAAGAAACAGTGGTTGCCGAAGCCGGAGCAATGACCTATATGGATGATGGTATTTCTTTCGAAACCAGGTTAGGTGACGGATCAACCCCAAACCAGGGTTTTATGGGAAAATTATTTTCGGCTGGCAGCCGGTTAATAACCGGTGAGTCTGTTTTTATGACCCACTTTACAAACCAGGGATTGGGAAGAAAAAATGTTGCTTTTGCAGCTCCCTATCCCGGAAAAATTATTCCCGTCGATCTAAAAGAAAGTGGGGGGCAAATTATCGTTCAAAAAGATGGTTTTTTATGTGCTGCTTTGGGAACCAGAATATCCGTTCACTTAAATCGCCGTTTAGGGAGCGGTTTAATTGGCGGCGAAGGATTTATATTACAAAAACTCGAAGGCGATGGCAAAGCATTTATTCACGCCGGAGGTACCGTTATTGAAAAGACATTGCAAAATGAAACCCTGAAAATAGACACCGGTTGTATTGTTGCTTACGAACCCCAAATCGATTTTACTATTGAAAGTGCCGGAAGTTTAAAATCGATGGTTTTTGGCGGCGAAGGTCTTTTCCTTGCTACACTTCGCGGAACCGGGAAAGTTTGGTTGCAGTCTATGCCCATACGAAAACTGATACAACGATTATCCCCCGGGGGAGGAAATACAAAAAAGGGAAGCCGATCGATATTAGGCTCCTTTTTAGAAGATTAAGATTTATCGATGCCTGGCCATTAATTTCTTGATGAAGAAACGCTCTCCATTAAAACTTTTTAACTAATTTCGCCATCAGTATAGTAAATCAATTATGCCTACGAAAATAACCATTACCGGATTTATTGATAAATTGGGAACACTTCCTGTGGTTGACGTTCGCTCGCCCGGAGAATTTTATACAGGGCATATTCCCGGGGCAGTTAATATTCCTATATTTGACAATGATGAAAGAGCTGTTGTTGGTAAGGCTTACAAAAAACAAGGGCGCGAGCAGGCAATCTTCAGAGGATTAGAAATTGTAGGCACAAAATTACGCGATTTTGCCCAAAAAGCACGTTCTGTTGCACAAAACAACGAGCTGCTTGTATATTGCTGGCGCGGAGGAATGCGCAGTGCTTCGATGGCCTGGCTGTTCGAAACCATAGGCATTCATTGCTATATACTTATTGATGGGTATAAATCGTACAGAAAATATGGGAAAATACAGCTTACCAAAGGAGAAAAATTAATTATTTTAGGAGGCTATACCGGAAGCGGAAAAACCGCAATATTACATGAATTAGCCAAACAGGGTGAACAGGTTTTGGATTTGGAAAAACTGGCCAATCATAAAGGATCTGCATTTGGAGCCCTGGGACAGGATGAACAACCTCCCAATGAGCATTTTGAAAATTTATTAATCCGGGAATGGCTTACATTTGATCTTTCAAAACCCATATGGCTGGAAGATGAAAGCAAATCGATCGGATCAAACTGGATACCCGGGGAACTTTACGACAGAATGCGTAAAGGCGAAGTACTAAAAATTGAGCTGGATAAACAAACCAGAATACAACGGCTCATGAAAGAGTATGCCGTTTACGATGCCAAATACCTTGAACATTGCGTTTTAAAAATCAGCAAAAGGCTTGGCGGACAAAACACCAAACAAGCGCTAGAATCGCTCGAAAACGGAACTTTAAAAGATGTGGCTGATATTGCGCTAACCTATTATGATAAAAGCTACCATTTTGGACTGGATAAACGAGAAAAAAACACGATATACCCTGTAAGCTTAAAAACGGATAACCCGAAAAAAAATGCCGGCATTTTAATTGATTTTGCCCGGAAAAATATTTTTTAAAACCCCTTTTCCAAGGTTTTGAACGTTGCAAAAGTTACGAGACGATGATAATAAAAAAACATCCGAGGCCTGGTAACCCCGGATGCTTAACAATATTTTTGTGGTAACGATATTATTTTTTTACATCTTTGCCGTCATATCCCCACTTAACATACATGGAGCCCCAGGTAAATCCGGCACCAAAAGTAGCTAAAATAAGGTTGTCGCCTTTTTTCAACTGATCTTCCCACTCCCACAAGCATAGTGGCAAAGTAGCGGCAGTAGTATTTCCGTATCGCTGAATATTTATCATTACCTGTTCGCGTTTAATTCCCATACGTTTGGCTGTAGCCTCGATAATTCGCATATTGGCCTGATGAGGAACCAGCCAGTTTAAATCATCCGGCGCTACTCCATGCCTTTCCATCATCTCTACCGAAACATCCGCCATTTTGGATACCGCCCATTTAAAAACAGGCTGACCTTCCTGATAAATAAAATGTTCGCGGGCATCAACGGTTTCATGAGATGCAGGTTTTACGGAACCTCCGGCCTTCTGGTGCAGATGAATTCTTCCCACACCGTCAGACTGAACAATAGAGTCAACAATTCCTACATCTTCGGTAGTGGGTTCTAAAAGTACAGCTCCGGCACCATCTCCAAAGATTGGGCAGGTTGCCCGGTCCTGATAATCAACGATAGAAGACATCTTTTCTGCACCCACAACAATCACCTTTTTACGCGAACCGGTTTCTATGAACTTAGATGCAGTATCTAAAGCATAAAGAAAACCTGAACATCCGGCATTTAAATCAAAACTATGTGCATTTCTAATGCCAACCTTATCACTAATAATATTTGCGGTAGCCGGAAACTGATGATCCGGAGTAACAGTTGCACAAATCAGCAGATCTATTTCATCAGGTGATGTTCCGGTTTTTTCCAGTAGATGATTAACTGCTTTTGAGCCAACAAAAGAAGAGCCCTCCCCTTTTTCTTTTATAATCCGTCGCTCTTTGATTCCAATCCGGGTCATGATCCACTCATCCGAAGTGTCGACCATTTTACTCAGTTCATCATTGGTTAAGATATAATCAGGAACATATGCTCCAATACCGGTAATCGTTGCTCTTAATTTTGTCATTTAAATGCCTCCTTTATTTTATCAGAAAGTTTTGCTTCAACCACTTCCCTTGTGTGGAGAATCATGTTTTTAACAGCCACTTCCCGAGAGATTCCATGACCGATAACAATATTTTTATTTACTCCCAATATTGGAGTTCCACCATAACTTTCAAAATTAAATCTTTCAAAATAATCGTCTTCAATCTGTCTTTTCTTTAGCAGCGTATAAAATGCTTCAGCCTGCTTCAGGATAACATTTCCGACAAACCCGTCACAAACAATAACATCCACGCGGTCTTCGGTAAATATTTCATTGGCTTCCACATTGCCAATAAAATTAAAATCCGAAGTGTCTTTCATGAGTTCGTGAGCCGATTTAACAACCAGGTTTCCTTTCTCCTCTTCGGAACCAATGTTCATTAGTCCCACTTTAGGATCGGTTATATTATACACATGTTGGGCATATAATGAACCCAAAACACCATATTGATATAAAACATCCGGTTTCGTGTCGGGGTTAATGCCTACATCTAAAATGAGTGAAAATTTACCGTCAGGTTTTGGAATAGCTGCAGTAATTACCGGACGAATAATACCGGGAACAACTTTTATGGCTAACATAGCACCTACCAGCATTGCTCCAGTACTACCGGCACTGGCAAAACCGTCTATTTCTCCTGATGCAAGAAGCTTATAGCCTTTTGCGATACTTGAATCGGGCTTTTTGGCAAAAGCTTTCGCAGGATGATCCCTCATTTCGATGACCTGTGATGAATGTACAATATCAAAGTTCGCGGGACTAACCTTTTCTTTCTTTAATATCTCTTTGATTTGACTTTCATCGCCAATTAAGACCAGACGATCATCATTTGACAAGTCCTTATGAGCTAAAATTGCTCCTAAAACAGCCGCTTCAGGAGCAAAATCACCACCCATAATGTCAATTCCAATTCTCATACAAATAAATTACCGTTATGCTTCAACTTCTTTCTCTACAGCTAATTGTCCTCTGTAATATCCACATTCAGGACAAACTCTGTGATATTCGTGTGTAGCACCACAATTTGAACATGTTCCAACCGTTGGAGCTGTTGCTTTGTAATGAGTTCTTCTTTTGTCTCTTCTTTGCTTCGATGTTTTTCTCTTTGGATGTGCCATTTTCTACTCTAATTTATATTAATTTTCTTTTAACTTAATTAACTCACTCCACCTTGGATCAATCAAATCTTCGGCAGATGTATCTGATTTTAAATTCTCGATTTTCTTCAACATTTCAGGATTACAGGTGCTATTCCCATCTTTATCCTCAGGATGTACACATTTTAAGGGTAAACTTAACCGTATACTTTCATAAATATAATGCGACAGATTTAACTCATAATCTCCGGGAAATAAATAAATTACCTCGTCGGTATCTTCTTGTTCTGTCTCGGAAAACTTAACAAACACCTGTCCCTCAAAATCTATGGGCATTTTAAGTTCTTCAAGACAACGGTCGCAAACCGTATTTACAAAACCCTGAATTTTAAAATCCAACTCAAGCATTTGAGTCTTTTTTGTAAGAACAAGATAGGTTTTAAGTGTGCCTTCCTGAATGTCAGAGTAATCTATACTTTCAAAAAAAGCATTATCCACATCAAAAACAAATTCATGCACACCCTCACTTAAACCCTGAAAATCAATTTTATATTTACTTAAAAAGTCCACCTCACAAAAATTTACATCGTGCAAAAGTATAAATTTATATTTGAATAAAAAAAGAAAAAACACCAAAGCTTACCATTGGTTCTTTCAAAATATATTTTGTTTACCCTTTATTTAATACCATGCGGATTATCGTTCCCTTATTCAATTCCGAATGATACACAAAAATTCTACCCTTATGATAACTCTCAATAATTCTTTTAGACAGCGATAACCCTAATCCCCATCCTCTTTTTTTGGTGGTAAATCCGGGTTGAAAGATGGTAGTGTATTTCGATTTGGCAATTCCTTTTCCTTCATCCTTAACATCAATATATAAAAACTGCACGCTGTCGTCTATATTTATATGTATTGTCCCAACTCCTTCCATGGAGTCGACAGCGTTTTTACCTAAATTTTCAATTACCCATTCAAATAACGAAGCATTTAAAGGAAGCATGATATGATCATTCTCCGAGAAATTAAACTGAAAGCTGACTTTATCGGATGCTCGGGTTTTAATATAATTAACGGCATTTAAAAGTACCGGAACAATATCCTGTTTTTTAAGTTTTGGCACCGACCCTATTTTAGAAAATCGTTCGGTTATTTTTTCCAGTCGATTAATATCCTTTTCAAACTCTTCGATAATCCGGGGATCTGTATTTTTTAGCTTAAGCAACTCTAAATTAGCCAGAAGCGAAGAGGTTGGTGTTCCCAGCTGATGTGCTGTCTCTTTTGACATTCCAACCCATACCTGGTTTTGTTCTGCTTTACGTGAGGTGCTGAAAGCAATGTAGGCTACCAATAAGAATATCACCATTACCACAAACTGAATGATCGGAAAATAAAACAGCCGGGTTAGTAGAACAGACTCCTTATAATAAATATAGTTTTTGTTTCCGTCGAGCAAGATGATTTCAATGGGGTCATTTTCCTTTTTCATCTTTTCAAGCTGACGCGCTAAATACTCAGGGTTATTTTCCCGGTTCGGATCAAGATTACGTGTAGAAACTATATTCCCCTCTTTATTGGTTAAAATTACCGGTACCGTTTCATTGCTTTTGATAACCTCCAGGATATAGCTATCGTTATGATTCCTGTTATCAAAGACAGTAAGTTCGCGCATTCCCCGTGCCCAAAGTTCTACTTTTTTGCGTTCTTCTTTTGCTAATTGTTTGACCAGGTTATTGGTGATAAAAATCGATGCAGCAGCAATTAGTATGGCTACAATTAAAAGAAGAAGTTTCCACTTTTGTTTTTTGGTATAAATATTCAATGTTGTTCGTTTTTAGGTTCGTTTTTATGATGTAACGTGATTTCCAAAAGAAAAAGTATATAAGTCTCGTTACACTATTTAATGAATGGTATCTTCTTCCCATTCAATCATAAATTTTTGCTTATTCGTGTCGGTTTTTTGTTTTTTTGTTGGTTGATTATTTTTCTCCTCCTCCCACTCAATTTTAAAATCATCGTTCGATTGTTTTTCTCTTATTTTTTCTTCAGAAGAGTCTTTTCCTCCCCAACCAAACTCTTCCTGAAAAATCTTTTGTAAGGTCGATTTTTCTTGCTGAATATTCTGTCTTAGCTCTTCTCTGGCAGCTTTTCTGTCATATTTAACTTTATAATCCTCCGGGTCTCCCTCTATTAACAAAAACAAAGAGGTCCTCCCCAGTCCGTCATCCTCAACATTTTCATATTCACCATGCCTTTTTACCGAGCGTTTCAGTCTGCCTGAAAGAACATCAGACAACAATACTTTAACACGATAGGTAAAGTCATTATTAAAACCATGTATCCCTGAAGCAGCAATATTAATCGCCGATGATTCAATATCCATCCGGGGAATATAAACTTTTTCGTCTTCTATTGTGATCTGGTTTTTCAGGGTAGAGAACTTAATGTGTTCCAGCTCTTGTACATCAATAAACCTGGATAATCCCAGCATAGGCTCAAAATTAATAAGCTCTCCGTTGGTAATCGTAATATCGTTTTCAGCAAGAACCGTATTTTTATAAATTTCTAACTGATCGTTCCATTCTGCAGAAAAGTAAACCTCTCCGGTAAGATTCCCGTTCAGGTTATCTTTTGAAATAAAATCCTGACCGAAATTGTTAAACGAATAAAATAAACGATAGATGTTAATTTCATTTAGGCGGCTTTGTAATTTAACAAGAAAATCATTTGTAATCGTTTGGGTAATAACACCTCCTGCTTTTACATATCCATCCATCGAGTAAAAGGAGACCTCGTGTATGGAGAACATTTTAGGTTTATAATTTAAGTCTCCACGTAAATTCCGGGCTGAGAATTTTCCTACGGCAAAATCTTTTATGTCGAGCTTTAAGGATAATGCAACTTTCTCGGGTAACCGATAAACGGGTTTTGTGTTTTTGGGGCTCTCTTTTTTGAACAATAGGGATAACTGATCAAGATTTAAATGATTGGAAGATAGCGTGGCATTTACATTAAACATCTTTTGATGCTGAATATACTCAAATAGCCGGGAAATATAACCATTGATAACAAAATCACTGTCTTGTATTTTAAATGCCAGGTTTTCTGCTTTCAGATTTCGGTAAAGCTCGATTTTCCCGTTAATATTTTCAAGTTTTACAGGATTATCTTTCAACTGAAGCGATGCATCAGCGAGCGTTAAATCAACCGAATACTCCGGGGTAAACAAATCGGCAAATTGCATGTCTTGCAACGTTTTATATTTACCGCTGTATTTTATGTGAGCTTCCGCATTTCCATTGAGTAAGGACAGGGTATCCATTTTAAAATAATCATGAATATCCTCCAGGTTTAAACCGGCAAAAAGTTCAACATCAATATCAGGATCATAAAGGTTTTCTAATGTAAAGGTCCCGTTAAGCCTGCTGTCTTTAACCGTAGCTTTAAAGTTTTTGAAATGAATCTGCGTAGAACCCGGATTTTTATTCATCCCATTGGTATAATCTCCCTCAACAAAAATTTGTTCCATACGAGCGTTCCTTTTTTCATCGTATAGCTGAGCCTTTTCTACAATAAAGTCAGCATTTATCTGCGGACGATTAACGGTAATATTATCACCCTTAATATTCATATTTATCGAAACATGTCCTTTTTGTCCCTGGATTAGGGGAAAATCTTTCATAACAGATGCCGGCAGATTTTCAAGGGTGGATTTTAAGGATAGCTTATTCCCTGCAATGGATAAATCAATTTGTTTATTTTCTGTATTATCAATTGCTCCTGCAACATTAAAATTTAAATCCTCAATCGTAAGGATCCCATCTTCAATATAATTTATCTTGTCAATTATATTTAACGCTAAATCGGCATATACATTTTTATTTTCCAGATAATTTATTTTTTCCACCTCAAGTTGATTGACCAATAAGGCAGAGCGAATCTTCATCCGGTAATTTTTATGGGAGAAGTTCCCCTCAAAGTCGAGGTTGTGTATTGAAGTCTTTAAAGTTGTTTTGGTGGTATTGTTGCAATAGAGCAGATTTGAGTTGGTGATTTTCACTCCTTTTAAATCAATATTAAATTCGGTTTTTTCATCGCTTATTTTTTGTTCCCAGAAAATATAATTGGCATGTCCCAGATGATCCACAAACAATCGTATATCTCCATCATTAAGATGGATGTTGGTTATTTGATAATTATTATCAAACAAATCCGCAACATTGAATTGCACAAAAACACTTTGTGCAGAAAATAATGTGTCGGTACGATACTCCCGTATTTGCGGGAAATATCCCTGAGGGGAATAAACCACTACATTTTCCAGCTCTAAGGACGCTTTAGGAAACTTTCTTAAGACAGAGAATTTTACCTTTTCCACCTCAATTTGTGCAGAAATATGGTCATTCAGCTCTTCAACAAGATACAGGCTAACCTTATCCTTATAGAAGTAGGTAATAGCCGCTGAAGTAACAAGCAATATTACCGCTCCAAGAATTAATCCAACAAGTATTGATTTAATGGTTCGAATCACAATATCTAAATGTTTATGCCTGCAAAAATACAAATTCTCCGGATTGTATATCAAATACTTTACCAGAAGTATGATTATTATCTGTTAATTTTTTAAAATACTAAAAATCATCCTTCCCTCTCAATTAAAATCCATCCGGTATTCACTGCAAAATAGCAAGGAGGGAGCTGGTTGTCAGTTATAATTGCTCAACCCTTCCCGCTTGTTCTTTTTTTCTTATGATACCATTTGATTATCATTAGAATAATATAAATTTGCAGCAATATTTTTTACCGCGATAATGGAAAGAAAAGATATAGAAATAATGGCTCCCGTTGGTTCTTATGAATCGCTCATGGCAGCCATTCAGGGGGGTGCAGACTCCGTTTATTTTGGCATTGAAAAAATGAACATGCGTGCCCACTCGTCCAACAATTTCACGTTTAATGATTTACAACAAATTGTTGAGATTTGTGAGGAGCATGGATTAAAATCCTACCTAACGGTCAATACGGTTATCTACAACCAGGAAATACCTTTGATGCAGGAAGTTGTTGACGCAGCCAGGGCGAATAACGTGACAGCCATTATTGCATCGGATATTGCTGTAATCAACTATGCCCGGCAGCAGGGGGTTGAGGTTCACATATCCACCCAGCTGAATATTAGCAATATCGAAAGCCTGCGTTTTTATGCTCAATTTGCTGATGTTGTTGTATTAGCCAGAGAATTAAACCTGGAACAGGTTTCGGAAATTACACAGCGGATAAAGAAAGAAAATATCACCGGCCCGTCGGGGAACCTGATAAAAATTGAATTGTTTATCCATGGAGCTTTGTGTATGGCTATATCCGGGAAGTGTTATTTAAGCTTGCACGAAAAAAATTATTCGGCCAATCGGGGTGCCTGTTTACAGACTTGCCGCAAGGCCTATATTGTCACGGAAAAAGAGTCGGGCAATGAGCTGGAGGTTGATAATGAATATATTATGTCGCCCAAGGATTTAAGTACTATCACGTTTTTAAATAAAGTGCTTGATGCCGGCGTAAGGGTGCTGAAAATTGAAGGACGGGCCCGTCCGCCTGAATATGTTAAAACGGTTAGCGAATGTTATAACGAAGCAGTAGAAGCTTATCTTAACGGCACCTACAACGAAAAACAAATAAAAAACTGGCAGGAACGATTGTCAAAGGTTTTTAACCGGGGATTCTGGGATGGTTACTATCTGGGTCAGCGACTGGGTGAGTGGAGTCACAAATATGGTTCGCGGGCAACCAAACGAAAAATATATATTGGAAAAGGGACCAATTACTTTACCAGGATTAAAGTAGCCGAATTTCTTATAGAAACGAATGAGGTTTCTGTGGGCGACGAAATTCTTATTACCGGCCCCACAACCGGAGTGGTACAAACGAAGGTTAAAGAAATACGTGTTGATGATAAAAATGTAGATGCTGCCTCAAAAGGAGTAAAATGTTCAATTCCTGTAGACCAGATTATCAGAAGGTCGGATAAATTATACAAAGTAGTTGATGCAAAGCATGTAAAACAACAATAAAAAAGTTCTTTTTTAAAGAAAAATTTTTTGGAAAATAAAAAATTATTTAACTTGCAAATTAAAATAAACCCTTATTGAGTATACAAATTATTCTTCAAAAAAATACAGAAATATAGGTAACAACTCTTCAACAAAAAATTTAATCTTTAAAATCAAATTATACTATTGTTAAATTTTAACTAACATTTGTAATTCAATGAAATCAAACAAAAATTTTCAGAAATCGAAGAAAAACAAATCTTTTGATAATGAAAGAGAAATGAACGTTAAAAAAGTTACTGGTTCCAAAAAGGAAAAATATTTTAAAAAAGAAATCTATGATGAAATAGAGGAGTTTGAGGACCTTGACTTATATGGGGAAAATAATGATTTTCTCTACGGTGATGAAGAACAGGAGGAGGATGAGGAATAAGCTGTCTGCTTATTTTTGGATAAAACAAAAGGGCTGATAATTTTACCAGCCCTTTATATATTTATTCGTTCCAGCGAATGATTTCTCCCCCCAGGGATGTTTTTAACACTTCCTGTTTGGCTTTTCCATAAACGGTTAATGTTGCTCCGGTATTTACTTTAGCATCGATTTTTTTGGTAGCAAAAACGTCCGCATTCCCGCCGGTATTCATTTTTATAAACACCTCGTCGCATTCAAATGTGGTGGCAGACAAAACGCCTCCGGTATTTACATAGGATTCTTGTATCTTCGATTTTCCGGAGATATCAATATGTCCGCCCTGGTATACTTTTAGATCAACAGCGTTTAGGTTTGCTTCTAATTTTATTCTTCCTCCGCTTGTAGCGGTAACAATAATTTTATCCGCTTTTATTTTATCTTTGATAATTATTTCTGCGGCTCCGTGGGCTGTTATCTCTCTTAGCTCATCAAAATTTACAAATACGTTGACCGTCACATCCTCAAACAAATTTGATTTCATTTTAATTTTTAAAAGCTTATCTTCTATTTTGGTTTCCACTTCTGAAGGGGCTACATCTTTGGAGTCAATATTTATAGTACCTGCATTTCCTTTCGTTAGCATAACCCGGATGTTGCCAAAAACCTCTATTTTATCAAAAGAATCGATATTCCTAACAACGGTCTCCTGGGCATAACCGCTAAACATGGTGAATGTAAATAAGAGTGCAAATATTATTCTTGTTTTCATGGCTTTAATGTTTTTAATGATGACAAATTATATCGTATTTTCATAAAGAAAGGGACAAAAAACATGCCCCTTCTATAACTATTCTGAACAGGAATTTATTATAAAATTTTAGAAATATTTTCGGTTACAATATGTCCGTCGAATAACTGCACTATGCGGTGAGCATATTCGGAATCGGATGGTGAGTGTGTGACCATCACAATGGTTGTGCCCTCTTTGTTAAGTTCGGTAAGCAGTTTCATTACTTCTTCGCCGTTTGCCGAGTCGAGATTACCCGTGGGCTCATCGGCAAGGATTAATTTGGGGTTGGCCACAACGGCCCTTGCAATGGCTACTCGTTGCTGCTGACCTCCGGAAAGCTGCTGAGGGAAGTGTTTTCGCCGGTGAGCGATTTTCATGCGGTCCAGAACAGCATCTACCTTTTCTTTTCGTTCTTTAGCAGAAACCTTTAAATACAACAACGGAAGCTCAACATTTTCATAAACGGTAAGCTCATCAATCAGGTTAAAGCTTTGGAAGACAAAACCAATGTTTGACTTTCGCAATTCTGTCCGTTGTTTTTCTCTAAATCCGGATACCTCAATACCGTCGAACCAAAGCTCGCCGTTGGTTGGATTATCCAACAGGCCTACAATATTTAACAAGGTTGATTTTCCGCAACCCGAAGGACCCATCACGGCAACAAATTCGCCTTTTTTTACCTCCAGGTCAACATTGTTTAAAGCGGTAGTTTCAATTTCATCGGTTCTGAATACTTTTACCAGCTTATTTGTTTTGATCATAACCATCTTTATAAAAATTTTTAGTTTTCTTTTTTATTGGACGAATAACTTCTTAATCTGTTACAAGTTATAAAATATTTCACTGTTAATCGAACGTTTTAAAATTTTTTAACATCTTTTTTTATCGTTTTCATTCTTTTAAAAGACGTTTTTATCGTACATATGTTGCATTATATTATTCATAACGTAAAGTTTCTGCAGGATTCCTGAATGCGGCTTTTAAGGCCTGATAAATTACTACCAACAGAGAAACAAGCATTGTTATAAGAGGGATGACTAAAAACATGATAAAATGAATATCCACCCGGTATGAGAAATCCTGTAACCACTTATTCATCACCCAGTACGCAATTGGCCAGGATATGAGGGTTGCAATAATAATTAGTTTTAAAATATCTTTACAAATAATAACAACAATATTCAGGGATGTAGAACCAAACGTTTTTCGTATACCAATTTCTTTTTTCCGTTGTTCGGTAATAAATGAGATTAAACCAAACAAGCCAAATAATGCAATTACAACAGATAGCAGAGAGAAGATGATAAAGATACTGCTGGTTCGTTTTTCTGCCTGGTACAAATCTTCCATATGATCGTCGAAAAAGAAATACTCGAAGGGATATTGCGAAGTAAAACTTTCCCAGATGTTTTGAATGGATGAGATGGTATTGTTGATGTTTTCAGGTCTTAGCTTAACACACACCACTCCTTCCCAGTTTCCGGGCAACAAAGTAAATGCAGCAGGCTCTATGGTTGTATGCAACGATTTAAAATGAAAATCTTTGACCACCCCAATAATTTTTAAGGGCCGGTATTCATTTTCACCGGCAGGTAATAATAAATTTTTTCCTACCGGTTCGTCAAGCCCTAAAGATTTTACCGCCGACTCGTTGATGACAATGGCATTAGAGTCGGTAGGAAAATCTTTGGAAAAAAACCTCCCTTTCAACATTTCAAACCCAAACGTTTTTTCATAATCGAAACTTACCCATGCCTGATTTAACAAATACGTATTTGTCTGCTCTCCTTCTTTAAAGAAGGTGTTGTTAGAGAAGTTTATCCCGGGATAATTCCGGGCATTGGTTATTTCAACAACGCCGGATAAATTTTTCACTTCCGATTTAAAGGATTCCATTTGGTTTCGTAGCCCGTCGGATCTGCGAATCATTAAAACATGCTCCTTTTCAAAACCCAGGTCTTTGTTAAGCATATAATGAAGCTGATCAGAAACGGTATACGTAGATAAAAGAATAAAAACAGAAACCACAAACTGAACGATTACCAGAGCAGACCTCAGCATGCCATTTTTGGCTCCAAGTTTTAGTTTCCCTTTAAGAACAGCAACCGGCCTGAACGATGCCAGGAAAAAGGCAGGGTAACTGCCGGCCATAAAACTTACCAGAACAATTAATAACAGTAAACCCGGCAGAGTATACCACGAACCAAAATAATCAATCGCTAAAGGTATTTGGGTAATATTATTCAGGTATGGCATAACAACTTCTAAAGCCACAACGGCTAATGCCAACGATAAAAGTGTAATTAAAAATGATTCGGTTAAAAACTGAGCAACCAGTTGTTTTTTCTGTGCTCCCAGAACCTTTCTTACGCCCACCTCCGTGGCACGGTTTGCTGCCCTTGCAGTGGCCAGGTTGGTAAAATTAATGCTGGCAATAACTAAAATAAAAACAGCCACCGAGATAAAGATATAAATATACAATATATTTCCGTTGGCCTCTATTTCGTACTGTAAATCAGACCGCAGATGAATATCTGCAAGCGGTTGCATAAAATAACCAAAAGAATTCCCCGATGCTTCGAACTCCTGCATATTAACCCCCAGTATTTGTTCTATTTGCGGACCTACATATTTTTCAACCAGGCTTTGCATTTTGGTTTCAAAGGCTTCGGGATCTGTTCCTTCGTTTAAAAGAATATAGGTATAGTAATTATGATTGACCCAAAATGTGCTTTCGCTTCTTCGTAAGGTTGTCATCGACCCAAGCATATCAAACGTAAAATGCGAATTTTCCGGAATATCCTGCATGAGTCCGGTAACCTGATATAAAACGGTATCATTTTCTACTTTCAGGGTTTTTCCCACGGGGTCTTCGTTTCCAAAGTATTTCTTTGCCGCTGATTCGGTAAAAACAATGCTGCGAGGCTCGGTTAGCACTGTTTTTGGATCGCCCTTTATCAGCTTAAATGAGAAAATATCAAAAAAGGTAGAGTCGGCAAACAAAAAATACCGTTCATTAAACTTTTTATCTTTATAAGTCATTAACCAGTCACCGGCAGTTGTAAGTCTGCAGGCACCAGCCACTTCGGGATAATCGTTCCGCAAGGCCTCAGCCATGGGAGCAGCTGTGATGGCCTGGTTGATTTCGCTGTTCATGAGCATGCCCTTTACGCCCATTCGATAAATGCGGTCGTAATGATTGTGCATTTTATCGTAGCTGAGCTCAAAACTTACAAATAAAAAGATATAAATAACTGAAGCAAGCCCAATGGTTAGTCCCAGAATATTAATGAATGAATAAGACCATTTTTGGGTTAAGTTACGGAAAGCCGTGAGGAAAAAGTTTTTAATCATCTGATAACGTTTTATTTTTTTATACGACGCCTGTAAAATACAAAAGGTTACAAGGCTAATGCTGTTTAAAGACGATAAGCCAGGGGAAGTGATGCAAAAAAGAAAGAAATTCTTATCTTAGTACTAAAAAGGACCTGTTTTTGTCCACATAACAAATCAAGCAGGAGCAAAGAAAACAAGAAGTCCGTGTAAAAACAAGTTACCACCCATTTTCTCAGAAAAAATAGGTTCGTGCAAATTTGATTTTTAAATTTTATGTACATATATTTGTACATATTAATGTACTAACTAAAAAAGTTATGCTTACAACGACAATTTCTAGTTTTAGAAGAGATATCAAAAGGTATCTGGACAAAGTTACCGAAAACTTTGAAACCTTGATAATCAATCGTGGAAAAGACAATGGAGTTGTGATAATGTCTTTAGACGAATATAATTCTTTACATGCAACACAGCATGAATTATCTTCAAAAGCTAATGAGAAACGACTGGACTCCGCAATTGAGAAATTAAAGAATGGTTCATCATTTGAAAAAGAAATCATTGAATAATGAAGTATATCTTTGTAGATGAATCCTGGGAAGACTATTTATATTGGCAAAAAACTGATAAGAAGATGGTTAAAAGGATAAATAATCTTTTAAAAGACATTTCACGAACTCCTTTTGATGGTATTGGGAAACCTGAACCATTAAAATATAAATATAAAGGTTTTTGGTCCAGAAGAATTGATGGAGAGCATCGATTGATTTATCAAATAAAAGAAGATGAAATTCTAATTGCCAAATGCAGATATCACTACGATTAAAGTAAAACGGGTGGTAACACGGCATCTTGAATTCATGCGGTGGGGGGGGTGGTTTGCTGACTACCTGCCGGCAGGCAGGAGTTTTATCTTAGTAAAGTTGTTCAGCGGTGGACTCCCGAAAGCTTTCGGGAGAAACAGGTCGGAACTAAGCAAAGCGATTTCATAAACGCAGTGAATAAACCCTCACGATAGCGGTAACGCGGGACCGTTACAAACATTTAAGAACATGCGGGAGAAATTATAGCTATTAAACATTTATTTCCTTTTCATTGTTAGTTAAATAATAATTAAAGTCTTATCATATGCAAGAATTGATACATATTGTTTATGTTAGTTTTTCTTCTACTAATTTGTCCGAAGAAGATTTGGAAAGTTTACTAAAAGAAATCAGAATTAAAAACAAAGAACAACAAATTACAGGATTATTACTTTATAATTCTGAATCATTTATTCAAGTTATTGAAGGTCCAAAGGATAATATTCACAATCTATTTGAGATTATTTCTAATGATTCAAGACACGTTGGTATTGTGAAAATTTTAGAAGAAACAATCAAAACAAGATCATTCCCTGATTGGTCAATGGGTTATAGAAGATTTTCTGATAAAGAATCAAAACAAATCCCTGGATTTTCAAATTTTATGAATTCTAGAAATCCAGAAAATATTGAAGGTAGTACTCATAAAGTTATTTTTCTCTTAAATAGTTTTAAGGTATATTCTTAAAAATATGTATAAGTATCAAATGTATTTATTTTCCGACTTACCATCCCCAAAAGAGAAACTTTTATTAGATCCAGTGAAAATTAAGTAAAACGTTTGCTAACATCGGTTCAAATTCAACACGGGGTTTTAGTAGTATTTTGACAATTAATGCTATCTTTAAATTTCTTAACGGGTGACAGTGAAACAGGGCGGCAAACCCGCACTCAGGCTATGTGTGGACCGTTACAGGGCATTTTTAGCGAGTGCAAACGCAATCAATTAATATGAAACTCTTTACCAATTGTAAAAATTGCAAGTCTGAAATTACTTTTCGTTCATGGTATTCTGACAGAGTAGAATTTAAAAAATCAAAGGGAGACAGTCTAAAATTAACTTGTAAAAGTTGCAATAAGACTGACATATATTATATTGACAAAATAAAGGCTAAGGAAAGTAAATTCGCATTATTAATTGCGTTTATGCTTTTTTTGATTGGCACACCAATTTTGTTTTTTTCCCTTTGGGACCACTTTTTGAAAGTTAATTATTTTTATGGAATGCTTGGATTGTTGATACCTTTGACTATTCCAATTATAATTTATATGGTTCTTAGCAAGAATGAAAGTTCAAAGGTAGGATTGTTTAATCAAAGCTAACTGAAAATCAAATTGAGAAAAAAAGCATTTTCGGCGACTACGCAACTTAAAATCTAATTGAAACATCTTTACTAAAAGAAAAATAAGAGCAAAATGAAAAATATAGGAATGTTATTAATCTTTTCGGCTTTATTAATTCTAACATCATGTGAAGAAGATGATAAGTTTGAAAATATTAACTGCGAAGTTTTAACTGAAGCTTTAGTTAATTCAAATAATGAGAATGTAAAAGCAGAAATTGATAAATTGACTGTTGACTTAAAGCCTCATGTTAGCGATAATGATAATTTTGGACACAGCGAGAATTTAAATACATTAATTGATAGGTTAAACTCACAGTGTAAAAATATCGAAGCAAGTTTGATATGTTATGCCTGTATTTATACATTACCTCCACAGTCCGAAATAGAAGTTGTAGTTGACTCTTTGGGGATTGAAGTTGTTAGAACTATTGATATTTTAACACCTGATGATGAGATTTTAAGTTTTCACGGAATGCATTAATTTTATAAAAACGCCCTGTAACAACACATCAGCCTAAATGCGGGGGTTTTGGCGGTTTGATGACAATTGGTTATATTTGTTTTGGTTTTCAACGGGTGACCGTGAAACACGGCGGGGAAATCCCGCACAGGCTTGTATGGCGGGACCGTTACCAGTAATTTGAACAAAATCGAAAATAAATGAGAAAATTGACTCTGATTTTATTAATAGTAATTCCAATCTTGAGTTTCGGACAGACCGAAAAAGAAATCGCTAAAAAGGTTTCGGCTCAATTTGAAAAAAATTACAATTCAGATGAATATCAAAAAATATTTGACTTATTCTCGCCCGAAATGAAAAGTGCTTTACCAATCGAACAAACAACAGACTTTCTAAAGGGATTAAAAAATCAAGCAGGAAAAATTCAAAAAAGAAAATTTGTAAAATATGAACAGACCTACGCCTCATATAAAACAACTTTTGAAAGAGCAATTTTTGCGGTAAATATTTCAATTGATAATAACGCTAAAATCAACGGACTTTTCGTCAAACCTTTTAAAGAAGAAAACCTTCCTAAACTTGAAAGGAATAAAACAGAAATAATTTTACCATTTAAGGGAGAATGGACAGTATTTTGGGGCGGAGACACCAAAAAATTGAATTATCACGTAGAAAGTGAAGCTCAAAAAAATGCTTTTGATATTGTAATAACAGACCAAAACGGAAAAACCTTTAAAACAGATGGAAAAACGAATGAAGATTATTACGCATTTGGAAAAGAACTAATTGCACCTTGTGATGCAGAAGTAGTTTTGACAGTTGACGGAGTAAAAGACAATAAGCCAGGGGAATTAAATCCAATATATATTCCAGGAAATACCGTAATTCTAAAAACTGAAAATAACGAATTTTTATTCTTTGCTCATTTTAAACAAAATTCAATAGTAGTTAAACAAGGACAAAAAGTAAAACAAGGAGAATTATTAGGACTTTGTGGAAATTCTGGAAATTCTTCAGAAGCTCATTTGCACTTTCACATTCAAAACGTGGAAGATATGAACAAAGCGACTGGAGCAAAATGTTTTTTTGATGAAATCATTGTGAACGGAGAAATGAAAAAGGATTATTCACCAATTAAAGGAGAAAAGATTGAAAATAAATAAAAACCACTGGCAATCGAATAGGTTGCCGATAGGTTAATTGCCTATCGGAAAACCTCTCAAACCACCGTACGTACCGGCCTCGTATATGCTTTCGCCGTAGCTTCAGCATAGGCGCTACGGCGGTTCGTCAAACAAAAGGAAATAGCGTAGGAATAAACTTGTGAGTAACATTCTTGCGGTACCAGTCGAACATTGATTCGTAACCTCTTTTAGAAAGCAACTCAACTGTGATGGTAGTATAAGCTTACACCTGGTATAGTTTTATCCGCTATTTTGACTGTTCGTAGCAAAAATCCACATACATTTAAATTTCCTGCTCAGGTGACCTATCAGAATGCCGGGAAATTATATAAAAAAGGAATCGTTATAATCCATTTCGTAAAACTGACTATTATTGTACTATTTGTATACCTGAACCTTAAAATGATAGAAATTGGTATTGGCTCGTTGGACAAATTATCAGGACTGTTTTTAGCCATTATATTGATAGTTTTTTTTATGTAAATTTTTGGGATACTTAAGATGAGAGGATAATGTTTGCCTAACAACTAAGGATTCAGATAACTGCCTGCCGGTTTACCTGCCTCTTAAACATGCAGCAGGGGATTCCTTTGCAAATGATTGATAAGGGACTGCAGGTCCTGTGCTTTTCGAAATAAAATCAGCATAAAAACAGTGATTTTTACCTTAAAATTTATTGTATAAATCCGTGAAAACAAGTATTATTGCCAATTCCTGTTGGATATAACTGAAGGGTTCATGCAGGCCGAAAGCACAGAATTATTGGTGATTTCATTTAATGCTAAAAGGGAACGAAAGCCAAAGGGTATCATAACAAAAACGTATATGCCCGGTTTCAACAGATTACAAAACATGAGGAAAAAGCAACATCATAAGAAGGCCGGTTTATACCATTATCTTTTATTCATTATTCTTACCGTAGTGATAGGAATAAGCAGTGGCTGGGATTTTCATTTCGGCAAAAAAGGAGACCCCGTCAGACTTGAGGAACAAACCATAAAAAAAGTTTTTCCTGAGGCCAGTCGCTGGGAAGAAGCAAACGAAAATATTTTTCTGGTATTATCGGGGAAAGATACAATCGGCAGGGGAATTCTGGTTACCGGGAATCATGGATATGGCGGAAGGGTTCCGCTGTTTATCGGACTGCAGGGAGATACCATTACACAAATTGAGCTCTTACCCAACAATGAAACAGCCGAATTTATGAACTACATAAAAGAGGATCA
>DATFIZ010000171.1:0-12406 GCA_035269575.1 Bacteroidales bacterium
TTTTTATTATTTTATATACCATTTAATTTTCAATATATGTCATTCAGAAGAGATAATAAGGTAAAGAGTGATTTTACAAAAATCTCTATAGGTTTAGCTTCTCCGGAAGAAATTCTTGAACGTTCAAGTGGAGAGGTTTTAAAACCTGAGACTATAAATTACAGGACCTATAAACCCGAGCGCGATGGTTTGTTTTGTGAAAGGATTTTTGGCCCTGTCAAAGATTATGAATGTCATTGTGGTAAATACAAACGAATCAGATATAAAGGAATTGTTTGTGACCGTTGTGGTGTTGAGGTTACTGAGAAAAAAGTTCGAAGAGAGCGAATGGGACACATATCGTTGGTTGTTCCCGTAGCTCATATTTGGTATTTTAAATCATTACCCAATAAAATTGGATATCTTCTGGGACTTCCAACCAAAAAACTGGATTCAATTATTTACTACGAAAGATATATCGTTATTAATCCGGGTATTAAAGCTGAAGATGGTGTTAAATACCTTGATTTTTTAACGGAAGAAGAATATCTTGATATTTTAGAGACTTTACCCAAAGAAAATCAATATTTAGATGATTCAGATCCGAATAAGTTTATTGCTGACATGGGCGCTGAAGCTCTTTACAGATTGTTAGAACGAATTGATTTGGATGAATTATCTTATGACCTTCGTCATAAAGCTAATACTGAGACTTCTCAGCAACGTAAAAACGAAGCGTTAAAAAGACTTCAGGTTGTGGAAGCATTCCGTGCTTCTAAAGGTATAAACCGTCCCGAATGGATGGTTGTTAAAGTGGTGCCTGTAATTCCTCCGGAATTGCGCCCGCTTGTTCCTCTTGATGGCGGAAGATTTGCTACATCTGACCTGAATGACCTTTATCGTAGGGTTATTATCCGAAATAACCGACTCAAACGATTGATCGAAATCAAAGCTCCTGAAGTTATTTTACGTAACGAGAAACGTATGTTGCAGGAAGCAGTTGATTCATTGTTCGATAACTCAAGAAAATCAAATGCGGTAAAAACAGATTCAAACAGAGCGCTTAAATCTTTAAGTGACAGTTTGAAAGGTAAACAAGGTCGGTTCCGTCAAAATTTATTGGGAAAACGTGTCGATTATTCAGCACGTTCGGTAATTGTTGTTGGACCGGAATTGAAATTGCATGAATGTGGGTTGCCTAAAGATATGGCTGCCGAACTCTACAAACCTTTTGTTATTCGAAAATTAATCGAAAGAGGTATTGTAAAGACGGTAAAATCAGCGAAAAAAATTGTTGATCGAAAAGACCCTGTTGTTTGGGATATTTTGGAAAATGTGCTTAAAGGGCACCCTGTAATGCTTAACCGTGCCCCTACCTTGCACCGTTTAGGTATCCAGGCTTTCCAGCCAAAACTTATTGAAGGTAAAGCGATTCAATTGCACCCGTTAGTTTGTACGGCATTTAATGCCGACTTCGATGGTGACCAAATGGCTGTTCATTTACCCTTAGGAAATGCAGCAATTCTTGAAGCTCAAATGTTAATGCTTGCTTCGCACAATATTCTTAACCCGGCTAACGGCGCTCCAATTACTGTACCTTCTCAGGATATGGTACTTGGATTATATTATATTACAAAGCAACGACCCGGTGTAAAAGGAGAGGGCTTAAGATTTTATTCACCTCAAGAAGTAACTATTGCTTATAACGAAGGTGCCGTTGCATTGCATGCAAGTATAAAAGTAAATATTGATAACGGTTCCGGAAATCAAACGATTGAGACTACTGTAGGGCGTGTTATTTTTAATCAGTTTGTACCTAAAGAGGTGGGTTTCATTAATGAGTTATTAACAAAAAAATCACTTAGAGATATTATTGGTACAGTATTAAAGAAAACAGGTACCGATGCAACATCTAAATTTTTAGATGATATTAAAAATCTTGGTTATCAAATGGCATTCCGTGGTGGTTTGTCCTTTAACCTTGATGATGTAATTATTCCCAAAGAAAAGCAAATTCTTGTTAATGATGGATATGAGCAGGTTGAAGAAGTGTTGAATAATTACAATATGGGTTTCATTACCAATAATGAGCGTTATAACCAGATTATTGATATATGGACTCATATTAATGCTAAGTTAACGCAGACATTGATGAAAAAGTTGTCAACCGATAACCAGGGATTCAATTCTGTATATATGATGCTTGATTCCGGTGCGAGGGGTTCTAAAGAACAAATTCGTCAGTTATCCGGAATGAGGGGATTGATGGCAAAACCACAAAAATCTGGTACTTCAGGTTCAGAAATTATTGAAAATCCGATTCTTTCAAACTTTAAAGAAGGATTATCAGTACTTGAGTACTTTATTTCTACTCACGGTGCTCGTAAAGGTTTAGCAGATACAGCCCTGAAAACAGCCGATGCTGGTTACCTTACTCGTCGTTTGGTTGATGTGTCACAAGATGTTATTATTACCGAAGAAGACTGTGGTACCTTAAGAGGCTTGGTAGCAACAGCTATAAAGAAAAACGAAGAAGTGGTTGAAACATTATTTGAAAGAGTACTGGGTAGAACAACCGTACACGATGTTTACCATCCACTTTCCGGCGAACTTATTATTGGTACCGGAGAAGAGATTACAGAAGAAATTGCCAAAAAAATAGAAGAATCACCTATTGAGCAAGTGGAAATACGTTCGGTATTAACCTGTGAATCCAAAAATGGTGTTTGTGCCAAATGTTATGGTAGAAACCTGGCAACCGGTAAAATGGTTCAAAAAGGTGAATCTGTTGGCGTTATTGCAGCACAATCCATTGGAGAACCAGGTACACAGCTTACCTTAAGAACTTTCCACGTAGGGGGTACCGCTTCGAATATTGCAGCTGATTCAAGTGTTGTGGCAAAATATGACGGTACTGTTGAGATAGACGAGCTAAGAACGGTAGAAAAAGAAGAAGAAGGTAAGAAGAAAGTTGATATCGTAATTGGTCGGTTGGCGGAAATGCGTATTATTGATAAAAATACAGGAATTGTTCTTTCTACTCATAATATTCCTTATGGTTCCAGACTTTATATTAAGAATGGAGACAACGTTAAAAAAGGAACCATGATTTGTGAGTGGGATCCATACAATGCCGTAATTATCTCAGAAGCCACCGGAAAATTATCTTTCGAAAACCTTATCGATGGAGTTACTTTTAAAGAGGAGTCGGATGAACAAACCGGTTTTAAAGAAAAAGTGATTATTGAAACCCGTGATAAGAAGAAAAATCCTACAGCCAAATTAATTGGTAAAGATGGAGAAATCATTAAAACCTATAACCTTCCGGTTGGTGCGCATATAAGTATTGAAGACGGACAGGAAGTTAAGTCAGGTGAGATATTAGCCAAGTTGCCAAGAGCTGTTGGTAAATCAGGTGATATCACCGGAGGTTTACCACGAGTTACTGAGCTTTTCGAAGCAAGGAACCCTTCTAATCCGGCTGTTGTCTCCGAAATTGATGGAGAGGTTGCTTTTGGTAAAATTAAACGTGGTAACCGCGAGATTATTATCAAATCGAAAACCGGTGAAGTTAAGAAATATCTTGTACCGCTATCAAAACAAATTCTTGTACAGGAAAATGATTATGTTCGTGCCGGAATTCCATTATCTGATGGAGCAATTACACCTTCTGATATTTTGGCTATTAAAGGGCCAACAAAAGTCCAGGAATATATTGTGAACGAGGTTCAGGAAGTGTATCGATTACAGGGTGTTAAGATTAATGATAAACACTTTGAAGTAATCGTTCGTCAGATGATGCGTAAAGTAATAATTGAAGATCCGGGAGATACTAAATTCCTTGAAAAACAAGTGGTTGATAAGTGGATGTTTATGGATGAGAATGACTGGATTTATGATAAAAAAGTGATTAATGATCCGGGTGATTCTCAAATTTATAAAGCAGGACAGATTGTAACAGCACGTAAATTGAGAGACGAAAATTCAATCCTTAAACGTAAAGATTTAAAACTTATTGAAGCGAGAGATGCAGTACCTGCAACATCAAGCCAGGTGTTACAAGGTATTACCAAAGCAGCACTTCAAACCAAGAGCTTTATGTCTGCTGCTTCGTTCCAGGAAACAACTAAGGTTCTTAACGAAGCTGCAATTCACGGTAAAGTGGATAAACTTGAAGGATTGAAAGAAAATGTGATTGTTGGACATAAGATTCCGGCAGGTACAGGATTGCGTGATTATGAAAAAATTATTGTTGGTTCAAAAGAAGAATACGATAATTTAATGTCGGCCAAAGAACGTGAATAAAACAAACGTGCACAAAATAAATATAAATCATGGAAGACGAGAAAAAACAACGTAAAGGTCAAATAAACATTGATTTAAAAGAAGATGTAGCGCAGGGTGTTTATTCAAATTTAGCTGTTATTACTCATTCAAGTGCTGAATTTGTGCTTGATTTTGTTCGAGTAATGCCCGGAGTTCCTAAAGCGGAAGTTAAATCACGGATTATTCTTACCCCTGAACACGCGAAACGTTTTTTTCATGCATTGAAAGATAATCTTGAAAAATTTGAAAAAATGCATGGACCTATAAAAAACTCTGATGGTGGTGGCCCTTCTATGCCGATGAATTTTGGCGGGCCAACTGCTCAAGCATAAAAATTAATTTATAAAATAAAAAACCATCTCTGTTTAGGGATGGTTTTTTTTGGCTATAATACCGGGGAAAATAACCTTACAATAGATTCTTTTAACCTTACTCGCAGAGGACGATTCCCCCATTCTTCTAAGGTTATCTGTTCGCTTTCTTCCAGATCTTTTAAGAATTGATTTTTGATTTCAGTGTTAAAATTCTGATCATAGATAATTGCATTGACTTCAAAATTATAATCAAAACTTCGATAATCCATATTTGCCGAACCAATGATACTTAAGTTATGATCAATAATTAATGATTTTGAATGTACAAACCCTTTGTTGTATCGATAGATTTTTACTCCTGAAGCTAATAAATCATAATAATATGTATTTGAGGCAGAATTTAATAACCAGGAATCAGATGCTTTGGGTACCAGTAAACGTATATCCACACCACTTAATGCTGCTTGTTTTATCGCGGTAATAATTCCTTGATTGGGTATAAAATAAGGGGTCGTGATAAAACATTCTTTTTCTGCATCAACAATTGCTTTAAAATAAGCAGTCATTACTGTTTCTCTTAATAAGTCAGGACCACCTGAGATGATTTGAACTAATTTTCCCGGGCTTTTTTTATCTAACTGTGGAAAATATTCCGTATTGTATATTAATGTCTGACCTGATGAAAACTGCCAGTCGAGTAAAAAAATATATTGCAGATATCGAACGGATGGGCCCTTAATTTCCATATGAGTATCACGCCAATACATTGATTTCTTACGTGTAATATTGTTACTGTACTTATCGCTTAAATTTAAGCCTCCCAAAAAACCAATTTTGCCGTCAATTACAACAATCTTTCGATGATTTCTATAATTTATGCGATTGGCCATATAAGGGAAATAGGTCTTGTAAAAAGGATAAATCTCTATTCCGGCCTTTTTAAGAGCATTTATGCTTTTATTCTTTAAATGACGTGAACCAAAATCATCATAAATAATTCGTATTGCAACTCCTTCTTCTCGCTTCTTTAGTAATATGGATTTTAACTGATCAAATAAGACTCCGTTTTCGATGATAAAATATTCGATGTGAATGTGTTCTTTTGCATTTTCTAAAGCACTGAATAACTGTGGGAATTTTTGCTCACCATTGATTAGTAGTTTTAATTGATTGTGTTCTGTAAGGCCAAAATAATTGTCGTTTAAAAGCATCCTGGCCAACAGGGCTTTATTGTCAAGATCTTTTTGATGTTTTCTGATTAACTCTTCGGAACGAACTTTTATTTGTGTTTTTAATTTACTGATAAAATATCTGTCGGAATCTTTTTTAGCTTCAAACATCTTTTTTTTACGGTAATCTCTTCCCAAAAAGAAATATATTAATAACCCAACTCCAGGTAAAGCAAAGAGTAAAAGAATAAGTGCTGAAGCTTTTATCGGATTCCGGTTTTCGAGTAAAATAACTATGGAAACGATAATTGAAGCAATAACGATGATTAAAAATGATAACTGACTTATAATATTTAGATTGGCAGTAATAAAAGATATTGGTTGCATTTATTTTGATTTAATATTTAAGCTAAATTTATGTAAAATACTTTTTTTCTCAAATTAAACCTGACGTATTCATAAATTTTATGAATTTTTTCACGAATGAAAGGGGGTTAATTTATCCGTAAAAAAACCTCTTTTTAAATTTAAGGAGAATAAGTCTTTAATAATAATTTAATAGTAATAATAAGCTCAACGGGGGCAAATCTTCATGGAGCTAATTAAAGTAAACAGTAGAAAATCTATAAGATAAAAATTTTCCAAATAATATAATAAATTCCAACTGCGGTTAGTATTATTAATCCTGTCCAGGATAAAACTCTTAGCCAATGTTTGGGTTTATGCTCCGTAGATACATTTTTTCCCATGACCACTTTAAAATTTAGATAGCCCAGAATTGGTGCAGTTAAAAATGATAACGTTGTTGCTAAATCAACTAAAAAACTCATTCCTTTCAAAAAGAACAGGAGAATAACTATTGTTCCGGAAAGAAGTATTATTAACCACATCCATGATAACCAGTTCCAGTTTTCCGAAGCATCCTTTTTTAATTTAGGGAACAAAAGTTCGGTGGTTGGTTTTAAAACCCGGGGATACGCATCTAAACAGGTTAACGTTGTGCTTGACATGGTTGTTAATGCAGCCACAGCAATAAAAATGTATGCCCAACTACCCAGATTCGTTGTAAATAAATGAATAAGCTGCCCGGCAAATACCGTCCCGTTCTCAGAGAAAGTATTTCCGGAACCATACATTACCAATGCCCCCAGCGATAAAAAACCTATAGATAAAATGGATGTTCCGATATACCCAACATTAAAATCAAATAAGGATTCTTTAACCGATGGGATATGGTTGCCTTGTTTTCTTTTGGCTACCGACCAAAAGGAATGCCATACTGAAATGTCAATGGCTGACGGCATCCACCCGGCAAATGCAATTAATAGGGCCAGATCTCCAAAACTCCAGTTAAAAGTAGCTCCAAATTCCGGATTGGGATTAAATCCCTGGGAAGAAGCAGAAACAACAGCTATAATTGTTGATAATGCCAATAAGATAATAATGAATTTGATGATTTTATCTAAAAATGAATATTTCCCAAAAGCTACAATGATAGTTGCTATCGTTAAAATAATTACCGACCAGCTAGTCATACTAAATGTATGTGGAAAAATAAAAGAAAATAGTCCCGCAGTAACAGCCGTTATGGCTGCCTGAAGCGTAAACATCGTGGCAATAGTTAGCAAAAGATATAATACAACAGCCCATTTTCCTAATCGTTTGTATCCATGCAGCAGACTTTCACCCGTTGCAGATGCATATCTTGGACCAAACTCAAAAAAAGGATATTTCAATACGTTGATGAGTAAAATAATACCTACTAATTGAAAACCGTAAATAGCCCCGGCGCGTGTAGATTGAACTAAGTGAGATACACCTATAGCAGCTGCTGCCCACAATAACCCCGGACCTAAAGATTTAAGGGTGCTTCTGAAGTTCATTTTATTAAATAATTACGAACGATTAATTGATAATGATTATAAACGATAAAATTAGAAAAACTAAACGAATATTTTGAGAGAAAATGAATTGGATACCGATCGTATATATTCATTAAATAAAATGTTGATAATTTCAAAGCATATTGTTGATAGCTAATTATCACTAATTTATTAAAATAGAAATTTTTAGTTATGTTTGTTTAGTTTTTAAAGCCTCAGAGATAAACTCTAAAATTATTATATGTATATATTTGCATAATTATTAGTAAGTTTGGTTTCTTGTTTTGTAAAACAACTATTTTTATATTTGCCCACTTGTTAGTGAAATTGGTTTTTTAGACTATATTGGTTTGCTTGAGACTTTCGAAAGCTAGTATAGTGAAATATAGTATTTTACTTGGAATACGAATAGTACATTTTTTCGAATCACAATAATTGTTAAAATAATAGGATTGTTAACTTAAATAATAATTAAATGAAAATTCTAGTTTGCTTAAGTAATGTTCCGGATACTACAACAAAAGCAAAGTTTGTAAATGATAATACAGCTTTTGATGCCACCGGAGTACAATGGATTATTAATCCCTGGGATGAACTTGCGTTAACCAGGGCAATTCAATTAAAACAAGATGCTGCAAATTCGATTGATAATATAACGGTAATAACTGTTGGCGGGAAAGATGCTGAACCAACCATTAGAAAAGCATTGGCTATTGGAGCCGACGATGCAGTTCGAATTGATGCAGAAACAAAAGATGCATATTTTGTTGCAGCACAAATTGCTGAATATGTTAAAAATAATCCGCACGATATTATTTTTTCAGGTATCGAATCAAGTGATTATAACGGATCGGCAGTGGGTGGTATGTTAGCAGAATTCTTAGAGATTCCTTCTGTATCAGCTGTTTCTTCAGTTGATTTTGAAAATGGAGAACTTACGATTACTCGCGATATTGATGGCGGACATGATCAGGTTGTTTCAGAACTTCCGGTTGTAACAATAGTACAAAAGGGTATTGCTAAAGAGCCAATGATTGCAGCAATGCGTGGAATTATGATGGCCCGTAAAAAGCCATTAAATGTTATTCAACCTGTTGATGTTGAGGCTTTAACCGAATTTACAGAATTCGAGTTGCCACAACCAAAACCTCCTTGTAAAATGGTTGAGCCGGAAAATGTTAAAGAATTGATAGATATGCTTCAAAACGAGGCTAAAGTTCTTTAATAAAATAAATAATTATTCATTAGGAATTTAATAGATTAAGATATGTCAGTATTAGTATTTACAGAAAATTGGGATGGGAAATTTAAGAAGTTATCCTTCGAATTGGTTTCTTATGCAAGCAAAGTTGCAGAAATGCTAAATACCCAAACCGTAGCATTATCAATTGGTGATGTACAGGAAGATGAATTGAAAAAATTAAGCAATTATGGCGCCGATAAGATAGTTGCAGTAAACAACGATCAATTAAAGGTGTTGGACAATCAGGCTTACGCTTCTGTTATTGCACAAGTTTCAGAAAAAGAAGATGCTAAAGTTTTGGTTATAGCTCATAATAATATGGGAAAAGCACTGGCCCCCCGTTTATCCGTTAAATTAAAGGCCGGACTTGGATCTGCGGTAACAAAATTACCCATAAGCATTGAGCCGTTTACCATTTATAAAAAAGTATTCTCGGGAAAAGCTTTTTCAAATGTTGTGCTTAAATCAGATGTTAAGATTTTAACCATGGCACAAAACTCGTTCGAGTTAATTGAGCATGCTAAAGATGCATCAATTGAACAATTTGAGGCACAAGTTGGAGAGATAAAAACAAAAGTTAAGGATGTACAAAAACAAACAGGACAGTTACTATTAACCGATGCTGAAATTGTTGTTTCTGGTGGCCGCGGGATGAAGTCGCCAGAGAACTGGGCTCCCATAGAAGAGCTTGCAGGACTGCTTAATGGTGCTACTGCTTGTTCACGTCCTGTATCCGACGAAGGATGGCGTCCGCACGAGGAACACACCGGACAAACCGGGAAAATTATTGCTCCGAACCTTTACTTTGCTATTGGTATTTCAGGTGCCATTCAGCATTTAGCTGGTATTAGTGCATCAAAATGTATTGTTGCCATTAATAACGATAAGGATGCTCCAATTTTTGAGGCTGCTGATTACGGGATTGTTGGGGATGCACAGAAAGTATTGCCGGAATTGATAAAAGCAATAAAAGAACTATAATTAAAAGAATCTTATAATATGAGTTTAGCACAAAGACAAAAGCCTGAAAAACCATCTTTTGTCTTTGTGCTTTTTATATAGATCTTAAAATCTGATTTTGATGATTAATAAAGCTGCCATTACTAATAAAAATTTGTTTTATACCAATTAATTTATATTTTGGCATCTTATTTTTAAAATTGATATACTGATAAACTAAAAAGAACTATGATTAGTAGTATTATTTTTGTTTTATTGCTGGCAGGAGCAGTAGCATTTTTTTCCTGGAATGTTAAAAAGATATCAAGGAATATCAACCTTGGAAAAGATGTTGAGATTAAAGATAACAGAAAAAAAAGGTGGTGGCTGGTACTTAAGGTTGCTATCGGGCAATCAAAAATGTTTGGATTTCCGATTGCTGCTATTTTGCATATTTTTGTTTATGCAGGATTCATCCTGGTTAATATTGAAATGATTGAAATATTTATTGATGGTATTGCCGGTACGCACCGTGCCTTATCATTTACAGGCGGATTTTATCCTGTAATTGTTGGCTTTTTTGAATTTTTTGCACTCCTGGTTATTTTGGGTTGTTTAATATTTTTAATCCGTAGGAACATTCTTAAGACCGACCGTTTTTGGAAACCTGAAATGAAAGGTTGGCCACGGTTAGACGGAAACATCATTCTTATTACCGAGGTTGTTTTAATGTCGTCGATATTTTTTATGAATGCTTCTGATGCAATATTGCAAACAAGAGGTGTTGAACATTACGATAAAGTTGGATCATTTTTCTTTAGCTCGGCTTTAATCCCATTGCTTAGTAATTTACCTTCTGATACTTTAATTTTTATTGAACGGCTTTGTTGGTGGTTACACATAGTGGGTGTATTTCTATTTTTAAACTATATTCCTTATTCAAAACATTTTCATGTGTTTTTATCATTTGTAAATGTATTTTATTCTAAACTCGATCCTACCGGTAAAATGGCTAATATGCCTTCTATAACCAAAGAGGTAAAAAGCATGCTATCTGGTGAGGAGCCCCCCATTGAAGAAGGAGAAGAAGAAGTTGCGTTTGGAGCACATGATGTAAGACAACTTACCTGGAAGCATTTAATGGACTCGTATACATGCACTGAGTGTGGACGCTGTACCAGTGTTTGCCCGGCAAATATTACAGGGAAAAAATTATCTCCACGGAAACTGGTGATGGATGTTCGCGACAGACTCGAACTGTTGGGTAAGAATATCGATAAAAAAGGAATGGATTATACCGATGATAAATCTTTATTCGATTATATTACGGCTGAAGAAATATGGGCTTGCACCACTTGTAATGCCTGTACAGTTGCTTGTCCGGTGAATATCGACCAGGTATCACTAATTTTGGAACTACGACGTTATATTGTAATGGAGCAGGCAGCATCTCCGGGCGAACTGAATGTGATTTTTAACAATATCGAAAATAATGGAGCACCCTGGCAATTTTCACAAGATGATAGAATGCTTTGGGCAGACGAATTGTATATTAATGAGAATGCATAGAATTGATTTTATATGATATAAAAAGTTTAAAGTATAGTCTTAAAAAAACTTTAAACTTTAAACCTGTTTGCCGATTTATCTGCCGAAGGAAGTCAGGCAGGCTTTGAAATTTAAACTAAAATATCATGTCAGAAAATAAACGAAAAATTGAAGTCCCTGTAATGGCAGATCTTTTTGCTAAGGGCGAAAAACCAGAATATTTGTTTTGGGTGGGTAGTGCAGGAGCATTCGACGATAGATATAAAAAAGTTACCCGTTCATTTATAAAAATTTTAACTCATCTAAATGTTCGTTACGCAGTTTTAGGTGTTGAAGAATCATCATCGGGCGATATTGCACGCCGGGCTGGAAACGAAATGCTATTTCAAATGCAGGCTATGATGAACATAGAATTATTAAATGCTTATGAAGTTAAAAAAATAATAACCTGCGATCCCCATGCGTTTAATACGTTTAAAAATGAGTATCCCGACTATGGTGGTAATTATGAAGTTATTCATCATACACAATTTTTACATCAGTTAATGAACGAAGGTAAATTATCCATTACCAGTGATTTGTTTAAAGATAAAATACTAACTTATCATGACCCCTGCTACTTAGGACGTGCCAATGGTGAGTATGAAGCTCCACGAAAAATTTTGGAAGCAATACCATCCCAGAAAGTGGAAATGAAAAGAAATAAAAGTTTTGCATTATGCTGTGGTGCAGGTGGCGGACAAATGTTTAAAGAAGCAGAAAAAGGAGATAAGGAAGTATTTATTGAACGAATAGAAGATGCCCTGGAAACAAATGCGGATGTTGTTGTTACCGCATGTCCTTATTGCATGGTAATGATGACCGACGGGTTGAAATATAAAAACAAGGAAGAACAAATAAAAAATTACGATATTGCTGAATTAATTGAATTATCATTAGAATTATAAACTGAATAGATATGGAAAAAGAATTGAAAATCAGAGGTGGCGAATTTCTTTTAAAAGA
>DATFIZ010000172.1:0-4928 GCA_035269575.1 Bacteroidales bacterium
TGTAGTTCCGCCACGATCGGTTTGATCGCTTAATACCCAGCTTTTTCTCTTCGTCCAAAGCAAACCATTGACCGGTAGGGATACATCCAAAAAGGTTATTGGAGAACTTGACCCGCTTTTGGTCAGCATCTACCCGTGTGCCTGAGTTGGAGAATCCGACAAAAGCCCCGATTACTATCAGAATGATTCCAAACAATGAATAGAAAAGCGTGATGCCTAATCCGGCAATAAACAGCACAATGCCTGCAGAGGTGCCTGCAGGGCCAAACGATTGATCCAGTTTGTTGTTGCTAATCATATAGGTTCTTTTTTGCTGTGCAAATGGTCACAAAACAGGAAGCATTCCACCCATAATCCCATTTTTTTAATCGGGTAGTTTGAATGCGGTATTTTTTTTGAAATTTATCCATAAACTAAAAAAAACTCCATTGAAAGGTATCATGCAACGTTATTTTCTGTTTGTTTTGCCTTGATGATTTCAATTACTTTAAAAATAATAATGATTTCTAAAAGTGTTGCCGGAATATAAATGATTAGACCGATAAAGGCCAGTATTAAAGTTAATAAAAAGCATCCGGCAATTATCTCTAATAGTCCGGCATATGTCGATACTCTGCCTATGGATTTTGCTAATCTGAATAATGAAACGCCATAAATAATTCCAATAATCCCAAAAGTAATGGCTGATGCTCCTGCTATAAATTCTGTCTCTACTGAGTCATAAAATATGGAAATGATATCATACGTATTTAGCAGTACTATTGCAATAATTAGGATAGAGGACATGATTTTAAGCAAATAATTTTTAAATAAGCCACCAATCATAATAAATCCACGCTGGAAAAACACAAAGGTGATTAATGAAATCAACTTAATAGCGATATAAAAACCACGGTTGAATATCATTTGACCTTCTGTATATAAAAAATGGTCTGCTGCGCCTTCAAAAAATCCAATCATAAAATAGAAGATTCCAAGTAACCAGGCAATGTTAAGTTGCTTGATCAGAAAATCGGATGATTTATCCATATCCATATCGATTAACATGAACCGTTTAATCCATTCAATGAATGTATCAAAGATGTTGTTTTTGTCATCAGATATTTTACTGAGGTCATAATCCAGTGCAGCTAAAATTGTTTTAATAGTATAGCTTCTCGGGGTCACTTCCCCCGCCTCTATTCGTTGAATAGTCCTTACACTAATGTTGCATTTTTCTACAAGATCTTCCTGAGTAAAGCCTTTTGCGATCCTTAATTCGGATAATTTTTTTCCTAATGCTGGTTGTTTCATAGGTTTAATTTTAAATGTTTAGACAATTTTACGGTCAAGGATTAAATTGTCCAAAAATTTAGCAGGAACTTTACCCGCCACTTTCCCGCCATATTTATTAATTGTTTGTATAGTAAACTTTTATTTATTTGCTTATCCTAATGATGACACGAACATTTTTCCCATAGCATCTAATTTTATTGATGTCTTTTAACTCCCACTCTTTTGTAAATGAGAATCGCCAGGCCAAGACCGGCAAGGGTGGCAGCAATGTCTAAAAAGTCAAATGTTCTGTAGCTCCATAGCTGCTCAATTTCATAGAGTAATATTCCACAAGTGGTATAAATCATCTTTTCGAGGGTTCTTTTGGCTGAAACAAAGGCAATAAACAGACAGATGCCTAACGAGAACAGGAAGTTGGGAGCAGCTCCGCTCCATCCAAAATCATGTACCTGATGATGATTAATCCAGGGGCGGTAAAAGAGCTTGATGAACAGAGCAGTTATTCCTGACAATATACTGATATATAAATATATACGATTATTTATGTGCTTTTTTGCCATGTCTTTAACTGCTTTGCTTATCGATGATTACTTCTTGATTTCACAGAAATCCAGGATGAAGATAAGATATTGTTTGCAAACGTAATATTGTAATTCTATTTTTTAAACTTCCCGAAACACCCATTTTCTATTCCAACCTTGATAAAGAAAAGTAAACCGGGGTAACATAGAAAAACTGAGTGTGAACGGCAGTAATTATTTTTTTACAACTTTAAGGGTTTTATGTATAAAATCCCCCGTAATTTTCATAAAATATATTCCTGGTATTACACCACTTAATTCAACCTGAATGGATGATTGCTTTTTTGAATATATTTTTTTTATGTGTTGGTTGTTTACATTATAAATATCAATGGTTAAATTTTCGGTTGGTAACCCAATAATTTCTATACAATCATCTGTTGGATTTGGAAAAGCAAAAACATCTGCATTAACTATTTCATGGATTGAAGTTGGAGTACAGGCTTCACATGAGTTAAAACAAACTGCTTTTAGAACTGTATCTTTATCCGGAACTTTTAAAAACCGGTAAATATCATCTGTTGTTATAGTACAGGACCCTTCTTCAAGGTTTTCCCATTCATCCCCATTTATAAATTTGTATTCAACCTCAGCACCAGTTTCCAAATTAAGCATTTTGTAATAAATATTGCCATCGTTTGATAAAGGATTAGTACTGATCCAGTTATTAAAGGTACCTCTTAGAAATACGCCATCAGACGAAACGGTTTCATTTTGCAGGTCTACCTGAAATATCACATCTACATATGAAGGAGCTTCGTTTACGGTAATATAATCTGTTTTTGTTTTTGTATGTTCACCCACTGAATTTTTGGCTGTAAGAGAAACAGTATAAACTCCCGGAGTAGTATACTCGAATAAAGGATTTTGCTCCTGGGCGTCTTCCATACCATCGCCATCAAAATCCCAACTCCATTCGGTTGCATCTGTACATTCTTCGGTAAACTGAACAGCAAATGGGGCATTACCTGTTGTTTGGTCTGCCGAAAACGCGGCAACGGGTGCTTTAAGCGCATATTTCTCAATACCAAACCAAACCCCAGGGTGTTCGTATGTATCTATGGTGATGGGTATTTCTCCATGCCCGTTATTTTTAAATATTTCAAAATAATCAGATGGTTGCCCGCTTTTATCCAGCCATATTACTTTCACAGAATCGTTGTTAGTAGTCAGGTTTATTGTTATTAAGGTGGCTTTTACAATTCGAGGTTTACTGCCATAATCAATTACATCATAACCATCGGTAATCATTCCTGTATTTTTCATTTCGGTGGTAATGGTCATCAGCATTTTTTCCGACTCTTCTAATGGCCTGTTGTCTAACGATAATAAGGTAAAACCTGCTGATTGATCGGCCCCGGTTAGCTTCACCGGCCCAATCGTTTTATTGGTGAATTGGTTAAGTTTACCTACGAATGCGCATAATTGAGGTGTATTTATAGAAAAAAGTCCTGTACTGTCCCATGCTATTTCTTCTGTATCGGATACAAAAGGATTAGATGGTGCTGTAGGATAATTATCGCTGTTATATGAGTTTTCGTTTTCAAAGTTAGTTGTCAGCCTATGTTGGTAAGCTAATTCAAAAGGATAATCATCCGGATATAGATTTTTTTCCCATGGATTTGATTTTAGGGTTAAATTTTTTACATCATCAGTCGAAAAATCTATAGCAATGGTAGTATTGGCAGATGAAATCAAATGATTACGATAGGCATAGGCCAGGGTTGGTTGTAATGCTCTGTGCGATATTTGCTGGTAGCTGTTGAATCCATGATTCCATTGATCCCAAACCGGAGTATATTCCAGCTGATGGACAATTAACATGCCTGCATCATAAAAGGACCCGTAACCTGCGAGGAAAAAAAGTGCTTCATAAGAAAACGGGTTTGGATTTTCATAGTTATATTCGCTTACGGTAAGGGGCGTCCCCGAAATACCAACTCCTGCAAATAATCCTAATATTGGATTGTAGAAGTCTGTTTCAGGAATCATAGAGACAGGAACCGGATTTTCGTAATGATCCCAGTAGCCATGATTGTCAACAAAGTCAGTATTGCGTTGGGTATAAACATCAGGGATGCCAATAAGGAAATTCGATCCTGTAACAGGGATCTGAACATCTAAATCGGTTTTCAGGAACGAGTACATCTCACTATAATAATTATCTAATAGACTGAGATAGAATTCAGCCTGATCCAATGATCTTTGATTTTTAGCAATTAGTGAATTATACGGGAGTAGCTCAAAATATTCTGAATCTTCATAGATCGGTTTTACCGAGATACTATCAATCCATAGATCCCCGGATACTAATCCAAGATTAAAGAATAAGAAAGGATTGTCCTCTTCGGATAGATTTAATGTACATGTTGCTGTATATTTTTTCCAATCAGTAGAGGTGATAAAATTTTGGGATGCAAACGAGGTCCATGGTTCAGTATCAAGTTGAATGGTATATCCTATGGTATGCTGAGCATCCGATTTGGCCCAAAAACTTAATTCATAACAGGTATTAGAAACAAAAAACGATTCGTTATATTTTAACTGGCAATCATAGTTGTTGGCTGAAGCTTGCGTAGAATTAACATGAAAAGAGTTTGTTCCCGCATAAGCCGTTGTCGAAGATATCTCTGTTGAAAAAGTTGCCGGCCCCCAGTAACCCCAATTTGCTCCTCCCGATTCAAAACTTCCATTCTCAATATACTCTTCAATTTCCCCGTTTGGAATACCCCATACATCTTGTATGGAATCTGTGGTTATGTATTTCTCTATTACAAAATCATTCCAATCGTCAGTTAACATATCAAAATGATATTGTGACAAAAGTCCACCCTGTGTGGCAGGTTTAACCTGATCACTCCTTAAGGCATGTAAAAACCAACCCTCATTAACAACATCAATAAATGCCATTACAGGCTCGTTTACCAGGGCATTTTCGGTATATGGATTTACATGGCTAAGCAATTGTCCAGCATATTCTTTTTGTAATTCAATCAATTTCGGATCAAAAAAGTTAACTATTTTCGCAGCATTATACGTGGAATCTGCACTATATACCCCATCTTCAGCAGT
>DATFIZ010000173.1:0-19793 GCA_035269575.1 Bacteroidales bacterium
ATATTTCGGGTAATCATTTTTTATTCTTTGGGCTAACTCGTTGTTTGTAATGATTAATGAATTTCTATCTTTATGATACTTTTCAAGAATTTTCCGGTTATTTTTATATTCATCATCTGTAAAAAAATGGTTCGTAAAAGGGATACGCACTCCTATATTTTTGTCATATAAATATTGAATATCTTTTTCAGAGAGTTGAGGATGTAAAAAAGGCCTTCCGCTATATAATGTAGATTGTTCTACAAATCCAAAAACACTGTCTATCTTATGTAAAGGTATGTTAGGGAAATTTTTATCCAGGTATTTTTGAACCGGGAAATTTTTTTTCTTTCCCCTGGCCGAAATGGTATAAATGATATCATTCATTGAGAAGAATATAAGTTATTTTCTTATCTGGTAAAACAGTCCGCGATCCTGTCTAACGATTTTAATCTTATTGTCTCCTTCTAAAACATCCAGGTATTTATTGATTTCGTTTACATGGAGGCCTAATATATTTGCTAAATCTTCTAACGTACAAGGCCTTCTCGAAATAGTTTCAAGAATAGCATTTTCAATATCTTTCCTAAACGATTTTGTTTCTTTTCTTTTGGCCGAAGCAGCAATAATCTCAACATTATCCAGCTCCCATAAATCAATAATGTTTTGTAACTCCAACCTGGTAGCTGCCCTTATATTTTCGATGGTCCCCGGACGGTCAAGTGTGTTTAGCTGTACCTTTTCAGGGTTAATTTTTAAGATTGCTTCTTTAAGCAGGTTTAAATTTTCCATATCATCATTAAATTTGGGTAAAATCATTATTTCGAGCCATATTTTCCCTGCAAACTCCTGACTAAATTTTATAAGTCCTTCGATATAATCTTCAATTTTTAAGTTTCTTGAAGGCCTGTCAATTTTTTTAAAGGTTTTATTATTACCAGCATCTAATGATGGGAGCACCAGGTCTGCTTTTAGAAGTTCTGATCTTACGTTTTGATCGCTTAATAAGCTGCCATTGGTAAGCACTGCAATGGGGATATCAGGATAACTTTGTTTTAAAAAATCAATTACTTTGCCAATATGGATGTTTAGGGTTGGCTCTCCGGCTCCTGAAAAGGTTATATAATCTGGTTTTTCGTTTTTAACAAAATAATTGTTAAGCTCGTTAATTATTTCGTTATACGATACATATTCTTCCCGGGATGTTGTTAAATTGGTTGTTGCCCCACATTCGCAGTATACGCAATTAAGGGTGCAAACTTTATGGGGAACCAAATCTACCCCTAAAGACATTCCCAATCTTCTCGATGGTACAGGGCCAAATAAATGTTTGTACATTCGGTATCAATTTTTAATTTTAACAAAAATAGCAATCTTTGCCATAAATTTAAAGATGTAAAAATTTATTTTGTTATTTTTCAATTGTTGTAACGCTTAATATTTTGTGTGATGAAAAATATTGTAAATGGAATATTTAATGCAATGAACCTGAAAGACTTTTCGGAAATGGAACCATATATGGACCAGGATATTGTTTTCGATTTTCCGGGAGTTGAACCTGCTGTTGGAAAAAAGAGAGTTTTGTTATTGCTTCAGGTTATTCTAAGAAACTATAAGGAAATACAATTTGATGTACAACATATTATCCTTGAAGATAATAAAGCAGTAGCAATCTGGTCGAACAAAGGATTAACCAAAGATCATACACATTATTCCAACAAGGGATTAACGTGGGTTGAATTTAAAAACGGGAAAATAGTTTTATTAAGCGATTATTTTAAAGATACTTCGTTTACTCAAAAAAAGTCATCATAAAATGAAGAAGGTACTGGTTCTGGATGGTAGTATGCGCAGAAACGGGAATACGTCCATACTTGTCGAAAATTTTTTAAGGGGTAGCAGACAAAACACAAACCAAATTGATCATGTTATTGCCAAAGATACAAACATAAAATACTGCACAGGATGTTTGCGATGTAATTTAATAAAAAGGTGCTCTATAGCCGATGATGATTGGACAGATTTAAGTCATAAAATTCTGGAAGCCGATGTATTGGTATTTGCTTCACCCGTTTATTTTCATTATACAACAGCCGCATTAAAAAAGGTTATCGATCGTTTTCGTTCTTTTGTACATGTCCAGATTACCGAAACAGGATTAATTCATACACCCTGGCAAACGTGGGAAAAAGATTTTGTTCTTTTACTTTCAATGGGGTCATCCGATGATTCTGATGCACAGCCTATTATCGATTTGCTGGATTATATGAAAAATGTATTGGGTGAAAAGAATCATTTGCATGTTATTAAAGCTACACGACTTGCTGTAATTAAGCAGATTAATAAACCGGAGGATGAACTGGAAATGTTGTATCGAAAATTAAACATCCCGGAAAAGTTTGCTAAAAAAGATGTTAAAAAAAATAAGGAATTATTACATAACGTATTTGAATTGGGTGCAGCGCTTAGTATCGGGTAATTTTACATTTATACCTGCAATCAATCATTCGGTGGAACATGAGGGAAAATAATAGTTTGACTACTACTTTTTAAGCTTTTTCAAATTTTCTTCAAACTGAGACGACCTGTAATTAAAGTCAAAATCAGGGTTTTTAACGACTGTCCCTTCCATGTAATTAAAATAACCTTTGATAAATTGTTTGGGGAGAGTATAAATTTCATCATAATTTTCGTCAGTGAAAGGAGGGGTTTCAGTTAAAATTTGTTCTACGGATTTATTTTTTGCTTTCATGTTGTATAGTGCCTCGGAATAGTGGTTGAAAATTTCTTTTGATATGCAAATAACAATTACATATTGTCCGTATTGCTTATGTTCGTGATGACGATGAATTAAAAATAACTCGTCATTGTAAATGTTCTCGGCTGTTTTGTAAAAGGAATTTACAAACTTAAAACCCTCGCGAATAATTTTTTTGGCTACAGATTCTTTCGCTGTATAATGCAGAAAAAGTTTAATATGATCATAATCTTCAAATAAAAAATGGCTGAACTGCCGGTCAAGCATTTTATCCTTAGGATATATTCCTTTATATTCGGGATTCCTAAGACGTTCTAATATTCTGATAATATCTTTTTTTTCGATTTTATCGTCTGTTATTCCTTGTTTTTGAAGGTAGGATTTTATCATGAAATTTTTTTTCGATAGTTGAAGATGTATGTAAATAATATAAATGAATAACAGAATGATGATTAGAAATTCGAATGAAATACTAATACTAGATTGGCTTAATATTAAAAGATAAATCATCTTGTATTAAATAAATTTTAATAAAGATATTGAAATATTCCTATAAATTAAAATACAAGGTTAAATTTTATCTTTTGAAAATGAGATTCTTAATAGTTATTCGTAAATAGTTTCTTTCTGAAAAGACCGATGGTTAAAAAAGTAAAAAAAATTAATCAACATCCCCTTTATCTATTTTACTTTCTATAAATTGAGAAACTTTTGCAATCATATGGGCGGAGATGGGAGAGAGGAAAATTAAAATATGAAAGATAATTAAGGTAAGTAAAGCTATTTTCCAATGAAAAAATAAGATGTTTAAGGCTATTAATAATAAAACAAAAGCGAAAGAAGATACTTTTGTAACTACATGCATTCGGCTGTAAAGACTTTTAAACCGCAAAATACCAATTGATGCGATAAAAATTATTATTGCACTTATTAATACTAATATTCCAACAACTATATCAATCATTTTCACTTTGTTTTTTATATAAATAACGGGCAATAATCATTGAACCAAATACAAGTAATAACGAAACGGTTAAAACAACATCAAGTAATGTAGCATTTCGTGTATAAAAAACATCACAAATGATAATCCCTACAATGATAAAAGCAATTTGGTCAAGAGCTACTACCCTGTCGGGGAGGGTAGGCCCTTTAAATAGCCTGTATAATGGAAATATTAAACTGACTGCCATAATCCATAGTGCTGCCAGCGATGCATATTCCAAAAATAAAATTCCCCATTCATTCATGATTAAAAAAGCAATTAAATATTAATTAAAACTTCTTAGTAACATTTTTTCTATCTTCTGTGTTGTATTAAAAAAATTATTTTTATCCCGGCTATTTAATAAATGCACAAAAATTGTTTTATGATCGTCCGATAAATCTAAACTTAAGGATCCGGGGGTCATACTAATCAAGTTAAAAAGTAAAATAATATGCCAGGGTTTTTTACTTTGCGGATGATATTCTACAATTCCTTCGTGTTCTCCACGATATCCTTTAATAACCAGCCATCCCACTACCCAACCTGAGTTGATTACTTTATAACTAAAATAAAAAAATAAAATAAACAGGTTAAAGAGGCTAAATATAAATGTTAAAAATGAATTAATTATTTTCATTGCAATACAAAATTGATATACTTTTGGTTATTAAGCAAATCGGTTGCTGCTTTTTCACAAAATCCTGCAATAGGTTCGGCCCATACCCCCATTACAATGATTGACAACGCTAAAATTATTGAACCGGTTATCATGAAACCAAAAGGTAAAAGTTTAGCTTTGTTTTGTGCTTTTTCCGGACTTTCCTTTTCAGGTGTATTTTTCCAAAATACTTCAATCCAGATTTTAACCATCGAAAATAATGTAAAAAGTCCAACAAATAAAGCAACCATAGCTACCATGATTTGATTATTTTCAATTCCGGCCTTTATAATCAGATATTTTCCTGCAAAACCACTTAAGGGTGGTAATCCGGCTAAGCTAAATGCAGAAATAAAGAATAGCACACCCCACATTGTATGGCGATTAAACATATCGCCTAAATTTTTTAAATTTAATGTTCCTTTTTCCCGGTGTACCCATCCGGCAACAAGAAAAGTATTTGTTTTCGAAATCATATTATGTCCCAGAAAGAATATAGCTGCAGCTAATCCGGATACCGTAAAAAAAGCTAGCCCAATAATTACATATCCTACCTGACTTATAATATGAAAGGATAGTATTTTTCTAAAATCGAATTGTGAAGTGGCGGTAATTACCCCAATTACCATGGATAAGATTCCCATCCATAAAATTATAGGATTCCAGAAGTAATCGTAATAATGTAAAAATAAAGTATAGATTCTAATAAGTGAATATATTCCTACTTTTGTAAGGAGACCTGCAAAAAGTGCTGAAACAGCAGGAGGAGGAGTATGGTAGGATGCGGGTAACCAGAAAAAGAATGGGAATAATGCTCCTTTAATCGCAAAACCGACTAATAATAAGATGAGCGATGGCTCAAAAAGACTGGGGAAATCGCCTGTAAGAGAAAATTTATAAGCCAGGTCAGCCATATTTAAACTTCCCATTTTGCCATATAAAATGCCTATTCCGGCTACAAAGAAAAAAGAAGAAATAAGGTTTAGTATAAGATACTTAATAGCTCCCTCAAGCTGAGCTCTTTCCCCACCAAAACTGATGAGGATGAATGAACTCATTAGCATAACTTCAAACCAGACATAAAGATTAAAAATATCACCGGCAAGGAAACTGCCATTTACTCCCATTAAAATACCATATGTAAAAAGGAAATAGTTATTTTTTAAGCGCTCATAATCAATCGACTGGACAGAGTATATCGTTACAGCTAAAAACACAACAGCTGATATGAAAAGCATGAAAGCACTGAACCGGTCAGCAATGAGTAAAATACCATAGGGTGCCGGCCACGACCCCATATGGGTTTTTAACATCTCGGAGTCATTAACGGCAGATAAGATATAGATAGCAATCCCTAAATTTATAATGGCAAGTGTAACCGACAAAAAGTTTCTTGCACTGACATTTTTTATAAATAATGCCAGAATAATAAAAGTGAACGGTGTTAATATGGCTAAAGGGAGTAAGCTCATTTTTGGTCGGTTTTACTAAGTTGATCCAGATCGTGTGTCCCGGTTACTTCAAAGTATTTGTATTTTAAAGCAAGAATATATGAAGCAATACCTAAACTGATCACTATTGCCGTAAGTATTAGCGCTTGTGGGAGTGGGTCGCTAATAGTTGCCGGATCAATTTTTTCGGCTCCTTCGGGTATAAATGCTGCACCACTTCGCTTAATTCCTCCGGCTAAGAAAATAATAAGATTTGTAGCGTTTGACAGCACAAAAATACCCAGTATTACTTTAACAATACTGCGCCTTAAAACCAGGTAAACGCCGCAGGCATATAATAATCCAATAAAAATTGCTAATATTAGTTCCATTTTAAAACCTCCATAATACTAATTACAATTGTTAAAATAACACCAATAACAACTAAAAATACTCCTGTATCGAAAATCAGGGGAGTACCTAAATGTAATTCCCCTAATACAGGAATTTTGGTATGTATCCATAATCCAGTTAATATTTCTTTCGAGGTTATAACCGGTAAAAATGCTGCAATAAAAACGAATGATAATCCTGAAGCTATAAATAGTTGGGGTTTAAATTTAATGATATTTTGTAAGGCTTTTGTTCCATGAATGATTGCAAAGAATATAAAACCCGTGCTGGCAATGATGCCCGCAATAAATCCTCCTCCCGGGTTATTATGTCCCCGCAGCAAAAGATAAATGGAATAAATAACCATAAACTTCCTAAAAAGCGTTACGATATTCTCCAGGATAATATTTCTTAAGCTGTTGTTATTCATTTATTTTCTTTTTTTTAACCGTAAAACGAAATAAACTGTAAACACCAATTGCTGCAAGGGTTAAAACTGTAATCTCCCCTAATGTGTCGAGAGCTCTGAAATCAACCAGGATAACATTTACTATATTTCGCCCGTGAGCTTTTTGTAAACTGTTTTCCGTAAAGAATTGTGAAATTGGTTCATACTGATTTAAAGCCCTGCTATGTAAAACGACGATGGTTACTCCGGCACCTACTGCCAAAGAGATAATGATATCTCTGATACGTGATTTTTTATTGGACAACTTGGCAAATTTGGGCAGGTAATAAATTACCATGACAAAAAGAACCATGATTACCGTTTCGGCCAGAAACTGAGTAATGGCTAAATCTATAGCTCCATATAAAAGATACAATAATCCAACGCCATAACCTACAACCCCCATAGCTAGTATTGCCGAAAGCCTTGACATGGAAAAAACAGCAAATAGAACGGCTAATGCCGAAACCATAAGCAGAATAACAATATTTAGTCTGATGGTTGTAAATCCTTCAATTGGAACAAGCTCCCTAAAGTTCCAGTTAATCTGAAAAGCAGTTATTGCAAGAGTAACAACAAAAAAGGTCATCAAATAATAACGATGATATCCATGCTGAATACGTTGGGTATTTTTACCGGCTATTCTTAGGTATTGATTCATTACATTCATGAAAATAGTAGGCAAATGATAGATATCGAACCATTTGATGGTTTTTTTAATAAACTGAGTGACCGGTTTGCGGTATATAAAAACCATAACCCCTAAAAAGATAGCAAATATACTTAATAACAATACTTCATTGAATCCATGCCATAGTAAAAGATGAACATCTACTACCTGGTTTTTTGTTACAAAAAGCGCATTAGAAATAACCTGGTTAAGTCCGGCAGGAAATAATCCAAGTAACAATCCAGCCAGGGCCAAAACACCCGGGCCAAGAATAAAATACCACGGTAATTTTTTTTCTGTGTAATGAACCGGAATTTCTGGTTTTTTAGATTTGGTATAAAAAACCTCCACAAAAACCGTTAGTGAAATAGCAACCATCATAATGTTAGCCCCAACTCCCAGAGGCAGGATAATCCATGATAATCCGGGCAATTGAATTTTTGCAACATAAACAAGCTCTTTGCCAACAAAACCAAGCATTGGAGGCAATCCGGCCATAGATATTAAAGCAAGCACTCCAAATATTGTTGTTGCCGGTAGCGGTTTCCAGATTTTTGATAACACGGTAATATCTCTTGTGCCGGTGCTTTTATCAATAATTCCGGCTACCATAAACAATCCTCCTTTATACAAACCATGCACGATAAAAAATACCAGCGTTGCTTCCATCGAAAGTGGTGTTCCCACCCCAATCAGTAAAACCATTGTACCTAAGGCGCTTATGGTGGTAAATGCCAGGATTCTTTTCAGGTCTTTTTGTCCCATGGAGAACCAGGCACCCAAAAACATGGTGATAACACCGGCTAATATTAACGAGTACTTCCATATAATGGTACCACTAAGAACCGGATGCATTCTTAATAAAAGATAAATACCGGCATTCACCATGGTAGCCGAATGGAGGTATGCACTTACCGGTGTTGGCGCCTGCATGGCTCCGGGCAGCCAGAAATGAAAAGGGAACTGGGCCGATTTGGTGAGTACGGCCACTAATATTAAAATAAAAATTAACTGATATTGTGGGTGAGCGGTAAAATCAATATCACTGGCAATAATCTCACTAATCTGGTATGTTCCGGCTATCTGGCCTATAAGTATGGCAGCAAAGAGTAAACATAATCCGCCAAATCCGGTAATTAACAGTGATTGTAAAGCTGCTTGACGCGATTTTTCTAAGTGATGGTCAAATCCAATGAGTAAAAATGAAGTTACACTGGTCAATTCCCAAAAAATAAATAAAGCCATTAAGTTATCCGAAAAGACCAGGCCGGTCATGGCAGCCATAAAAAACATAAGGTAGCTGAAAAAATGTGCCTGCCGGTTATACTTTTTCATGTACCACGATGCATACAAGACCACTAAAAATCCAATTCCTGTAATTAATAAGCCAAAAATAGCACTGAGCCCATCCATGCGGAAAGCAAAGTCAATGCCGGGTAATAATGAAAAATCGGATGGAAGGAGTTTGAATGTGCTTGTCCCTATATCTCCAAGCGAGATGAGGAGCAAAACGAAAATGGTTAATGGAGCTAAAGAAAGTATCCATCCCAAACGCTGCTTAAAAATCGGGTAAAGTACTATTACCAATATTCCGGATAAAAATAAAAGTCCAATTAATAAAGGCAGATATTCGCTCATGCTAAGTGCTTTGTTTTATAACGGGCTTTTTTATATATACAAAAATAATTATTTTAACCAATTTTGGAACACTACTGAAATATGGTTTGTTCAAAAAGCAAAATTTTAAGCGTAATTATGAATTGTTAAAAAAGGCATTTGCTTCTTTCAAATTATCCGGTTTCCCAATATCATACCAATAACCCTGGTTATGTGGAAATGCCATTATCGGATGATCTTGTGATAAATCAAGGTATGTTTTTACAATCGAAAATTTTGTTAACCCGGGGCAATAATTAAAAATTTCGGGATGGATGATATGGATTCCGCTAAATGCTAATTTTTTTATTTTATGGAATGGATTATGATTAATAATTTCTCCGGTTTTTACATTTTGCCATCCACACAATCGATTTTGATCATTGAATAAAAAATATCTGCTCGATTCACGTTCTCTCACCGCCAGGGTTGCCAGGGCATTTTTATGTTGATGATATTCGATCATTTTTGCTAAATCTATATCACTTAAAATATCTACATTGTGAAGAATGAAGGGTTTGTTATCCTTAAAAAACCACGAAGCTTTTTTTAATCCACCTCCGGTATCTAACAGTCCGTTTTCTTCGTGAGATATTTCAATGCGAATTCCGAAATGGTCATTTTCTTTCAGAAATTTAATTATATGATTGGCAAAATGGTGAACATTTAGGATGATTTCATCTACTCCTGATTGAATTAATTTTTGAATTACTCTTTCGAGCATGGGTATCCCACTGACTTTTACCAGGGCTTTAGGCATTGAATTAGTCAGCGGTTTTAACCGGGTACCTTTACCGGCAGCAAATATCATGGCTTTCATAAAGAATCTTTTTGGTTTATTTCCTGCTCAATATGATGCACTTGTATATGAATGTCAAATTTGTTTTGTAAAAAATCAGCCAGCTTTTCAGCACAGTATACCGAACGGTGTTGTCCTCCGGTACATCCGAAACTAACCATTAGATGCGTAAAATTTCTTTCCCGGTATTTTTTTACCGACATTTCAACCAACGGAAAAACATGCTCAAGAAATTGGTGCATTTCGGTTTTTTGTTCAAAAAAGTCGATTACCTGTTGGTCTGTCCCGGTTAAGGATTGATATTCTTCATACCTTCCCGGATTATGAACAGCCCGGCAATCGAAAACAAACCCTCCTCCGTTTCCTGATTTATCTTCAGGGATTGAGCGTTTATAGGAAAAACTGTTAATGGTTACCGTAAGTTTATCTTTCATCAGTTTTTTAATGTTGTGTTTATGATTTGATGGGTAATATCTTTTAAAGGTTTAAGTTGTTCCAGGATTTCATTTTTCTGGATTAAAAATTCCAGATTTTTGATGGCATAGGGAATACTTTCGATAAAATGCTGTTTTTTTTCAATAATCCCTCGCAGCCCGTAAGCGCCTAAAGTTTGTAAAACCCGGATGAGTGCATATGCATAAAATTTTTCCATAAACTCTTCTTTGTTGATAGGTATAAATAACCGGGCAACATTTAAATAGTAATTCACAAGTTGATTTCTATCCTCGTTAGGGATATTGGCTTTTGCCTGAAACAGGAGTGAGGCCAGGTCGTATTGTAAAGCACCTTTTCTTCCACCCTGATAATCGATAAAATACGGTTCGTTATCGACTAACATAATATTCCTTGCCTGGAAATCTCGATACATAAAATAAGCATCAACATCAGAAAGTAAAAAATCACTTAAATGCTCGAAATCATTTTGAAGTTTCGTGTTAGGATATTTTAGTTTTAGCGCATCAACAAAATATTGTTTAAAATAATTCAGATCAAACAGAACAGATTCTTTATGAAATGTCTGATAAGGATAGCAGTAGCTGTAATCAAAGGTACGACCTGCCACCATCTGTATTTTTACTAATTCCTGAATTACTTTTTTGTAAATCACATGAGCTTGATGGGGAAAAGAATCTTTTTCTCTTATCTCAGTTAACCAGTTTAGCAGCTGAATATCGCCCAGATCCTGGATTAAATAAATATTTTGATTTAGATCCTGAGCATAAATCTCGGGAACATTGATTCGGTATTGTAAGAAATGCTCAGTAAAATGGAAAAAAGCGATATTCTCTTTTCTGTTATCATGATATGCTCCAATAGCAGAGAACTCTTGTGTGCTTAACCTGAAATATCTCCGGTTTGAACCTGAATGGGGTAAGGCTTTTATTTTTTCCGGTTCAGATCCTAAATAATCTTCGAAAAGCTTACCTAATTGTTTTTTTATATGTTGATAATCTACAGGCATAAAATTAAGCAAAGAAATAAGCTAAGATAACAATAACGATTAATGCCGGAAGCATATTCAGAACTTTTATTTGTTTAATTTCCAGTATATTTATACCCAGTCCGATAAGCATTAACCCGCCTACAGCAGTAAGTTCATCAATAATATGGCTGGCAAAGTAATCTCCAAAATAAGCAGCCAGTAATGTTAAACCTCCCTGATAAATAAGCAGCGGAATAACCGAAAAAGCAACCCCAAAACCCATAGCTGCTGCCAAAGCAATAGAAGAAACACCGTCGAGCACCGATTTGGCCAGTAATAAATTGGGTTCACCACCTAAACCCTCTTCAATAGCACCTAAAATGGTTACCGAACCCATACAAAAAAGCAAGAAGGCGGTTACCAGTCCTTCGGTAAATTTTGAATTTTTCGATTTAAGTTTTAACTTAACTTTGTCTCCAAACCGATTGATGTACTTATCAATATTTATCCATTCGCCAATAATTCCTCCGGTAACAATGCTCAGAATCATCAAAAATAAATTATTGGTTTTCATACCCATATAAAAACCAATAAACAAGGTAAACAGTCCGATACCCTGAAAAACAATTTTGACTATTCGTTCGGGTAATCTTGTATGCAGTCCTATCCCTATTAAACTCCCGATAATTATTGCCGCAGCGTTGATTAATGTACCTGTCATAATAAAAGTTTTAGAGGATAAAGATACTAAGATGATAAAAACTACCCTTTATAAATTGATAAAATTATTTTTGTTGTTTCCGATTAAATTGATAAATTTAACCTGACATATTCATAAATTTCATGAACTTTTTCATCACTGAAAGGAGTAATCAGGTTAAAAAGTTTGTATGTATTAACCCTTTATTATTGGTATTATGAGAATTGAATTATTTAACTCGGATTATTTAAATATTGTAGAACTCAATACTACAGGAGATAACGAGAATTATATTAAAGGGGATTCTGAATCGAAATATGTTGAAGGAGAGGTTTTTAATATATTTACTTCTTGTTTTGAAAATGCGAATAAATTGTATGAGTTTTTTGGTGCTACCAAATATAATTCCCGTAAAATTGTTCCCCTTCGTAATGAACTATTAGCTAAGCTTGAATCATTAAAAAAGATTGATAGCCCAGAAGCCTTTAAGAATCATATTAATCAAATCTTTTTAGGGCAGGATTTTATGGATGAATTAACGAAAGAAGATCCTAAATGGGATGAAAAATGGAATTTCTACCTAAGTAAATTAATAAAACTTAACGAAGGGTTGATTGATATAGCTGAAAAATGTATTGAAGAGCAACGAGTTCTGTGGGTTATTGGTTATTAATTTTTATGTTTTTCATCTGTTTTTATTTAATTCTTTATCATAAAGTATTTTAGCATTACAGATCTGATTTTGTTCATTCATTTTTACGTTTTTTAACTTTTTTTAAACCTTTTTTAATTAAATTTGTCTTATATTTGTATTGAATAAAAAAGGCTATTATCACTTCTTCATATAATAGCAAGGTTAATAAATTAGAGTGTTTGCATCCCGGGAGACCGGGATGTTTTTTATTCTATTAAACCGATTTCTTTTTGAATGGTCCAATAAACAAATTTATTTAACAATGGATTCCCAAAATGTATTATGATAAACAATACAAATTCTTTATTTTTATTGTTTTAAATGAACTTTTTAAATCCTTAAACTCTTAAAAATTAATAAAGTATGAAAAAACTAACAATTTTATTAGTAATGATGGGTATGGTGGTTATGAGTTGTACCAACGAGAAAAAACCTGAAAATCCTTTTCTGGCTGATTTTGATACACCTTTCCAAACCCCTCCATTCGAATTAATAGACACTTCGCACTATATCCCTGGTTTTGAAGCCGGAATAACAGAGTCTAAAGCTCAAATTGAGGCTATTATTGCAAATCCCGATGAGCCAACTTTTGAAAATACTATTTTGGCTTATGATCGCGGGAGTGATATTTTACGTAGAGCCAGTGTCTTTTATAGTATGTTATCTGCTAATACAAATCCTACCCTTCAGAAAATAGCACGTGAGGTAACACCCATGATGTCTAAGTTCAGGAATGAAGTGAACATGAACCAGGATTTATTTAAACGAATAAAAACGGTATATGAAAAGCGTAATGACCTGGAACTTGACCAGGAGCAAATGCGCCTGGTAGAAGAAATTTACGATGATTTTGAACGTAGTGGTGCAGCACTTCCTGAAGAAAAGAGAGAAGAGTTGAAAAAAATCAACGAAGAGTTATCCATGCTTTCGTTGGAATTTGGAGAAAATTTACTGGCCGAAACCAATGCTTTCAAATTAGTTATTGATAATGAAGAAGATTTGGTTGGTTTGCCCGACGGTGTGATTGAAGCAGCTGCTGATGAAGCGAAAAGCAACGGAATGGAAGGTAAATGGGTATTTACTTTACAAAAACCAAGCTGGATTCCATTTTTAACCTATTCACCAAAACGTGAACTACGCGAGAAAATTTATAAAGCCTATTATCACCGGGGAGATAATGACAACGAAAATGATAACAAACCAGTTATTGCCGAAATGGTAAAACTTCGCGACCAAAAGGCTAAATTGTTAGATTGGGATAATTATGCCGAGTATGTTATTGATAATAATATGGCTAAAACTCCTGAAAATGTTTACGATTTCTTATATCAGGTTTGGGATCCTGCATTAAAAGTAAGCAAGCAGGAACGTGCCGAGATGCAAAAAATTATTGATAAAGAAGGAGGTAACTTTGAACTTAAATCATGGGACTGGTGGTATTATGCCGAAAAATTACGAAAACAAAAATATGATTTAGATGAAGAAGAATTAAAGCCTTATTTCTCATTGGATAATGTTCGTGAAGGAATTTTTTATGTTTCCAACCAACTTTATGGTTTGCAGTTCGAAGCGTTAGATAACATTTCTATCTATCACGAAGAAGTTAAAACTTACGAAGTAAAAGAGGCTGACGGTAGCCATTTAGGTATTTTATACATTGACAGTCACCCACGGGCAGGTAAAAAAGCCGGTGCCTGGTGTGGTACTTTCCGTAGTGGAGCTTACGAAGATGGTGAGAAAATTTATCCGTTGGTATATATTGTTACCAACTTTACCCGCCCCACAGGAAATAAGCCAGCATTACTTACATTTGATGAAACATTAACGTTCTTTCATGAGTTTGGACATGCATTGCATAACTTATTTGCTGATGGTCAATACAGGAGAACTTCACGCAGTGTGCCCAGAGATTTTGTCGAGTTACCCTCACAAATTATGGAACATTGGGCTGCAGCACCTGAAGTATTAAAAGAATATGCCAAACATTATGAAACCAATGAACCTATTCCTGATGAGTTAATTGAAAAACTGGAAAAAAGCGGACATTTTAACCAGGGCTTTGCTACAGTTGAATATGTTGCAGCATCAATTCTTGATTTAGACTGGCATACTATCGAAAATACCGAAAATATTGATGTGAATGCTTTTGAAGAAGCATCGATGGACAGCATTGGGCTTATTGATGAAATTATTCCTCGTTATCGAAGTACTTATTTTTCACACATCTTTAGTGGTGGATATTCTGCCGGATATTATGTGTATATGTGGGCTGAAGTATTAGATTCCGATGCATATAATGCCTTTAAAGAAAGCGGCGACATCTTTAACCAGGAGCTTGCGGCTAAATTCAGAAAACATATTTTAGCTGAAAACGGAATGGGAGAAGGGATGGAACAATATCTGAAATTCCGTGGTAAAGAACCATCTATTGATGCATTACTTGAAAATCGCGGTTTAAAATAGAAAAGATAAATCCGAAAATAAAAAAGCGTAGCCATTCAGGTTGCGCTTTTTTAATGTAATCTTCATTATTCATGAATAATGCTGCTGACGTAAGGAAAATTAAAGATTCAACGAACATAAACTTTTGATTTTCTACAGTCAGGATAAATCACAAAACCAAAAACCAATGGTTGATTCAGAATTATTTGTATCCGGAGATGGATATTCTTTATAAATAATTTCTCCTTTTTCTATTACAATTGGGTTTTTAAAAACAGGGCCGTTAAATACAAACGTATGGAGCTCTCCATTTTCGCCACAAGGGTCAACATGTTGTGGTAAATCCTTTAAAAATTGCTCGTTGTAAATTCTTCCGGCAAATGATTGATCTAACCATCTGCTATCAACGGAAACAACAATAGCCTTAACCCCTTTTTTAATAAATTCTTTGGCTACATGCTTTGTTGTCATGCCCCACAAAGGGAATACTGCTTTAAATCCGGAACGGGCAAGTTGTTTTTCGCGATACTGCCTGATATCTTCTAAAAAAATATCTCCGAAAATGGAATGATTTATTCCATCCGCTTTGGCTTCATCCAATATTTTTGTCATTTTGAGATCATATTCTTCCCTAGATGTTTGTTCCGGAAGATATAATTTTTTCAAGGGAAGGTTAATGGATTCAGCCTGTCTGTCGAGTAATAACTCGGGGACTCCGTGCATGGAAACTCTTTTGTTTTGCCCGTTTAATGTGGTAAACAAATAACGAATATCCCAGTTAGAGCTGGATAAAATATGGTGGAGGCAAAGGGCTGAGTCTTTGCCTCCACTCCAGTTAAAGAATGCTTTATTAGTTGACGACATGTTATTTTTTCTTCATGCCTATGCCATTGGGTCCAATCCCTACTTCATAATTACCCAAAACGGTACCTCCGGCATTAATTCGGTATAACGTTCCATTGGAAGTAAAATTGGGAGCTTCCAGTGCAAATAAGGTTCCGTCAGTCCAGTCTATATTAAACCCGTAAAAATAGTTGTCATTCAACGGATTTGCAGGGAGTTCAGCATCATGAATATTCATCTTGAAAATATTCCCAAACAAGAATCCCCCGCCATAATAAATCGACAAGCCATCGGGACTGACTTCCAGATGTTCGGGATGTGTGTTGTTGCTTATGATGTATGAATCAACAATGGTATGATTGATATTATTAATTTTGTATAGCTCTGATGGCGATTCAGAAGTAACATTCCAGTTTTCATCGTATTGCACATATCCATAACATAACACCCAGAGGTTACCATCAATATCCATAACCATATCTTTCGGGTTATGCCCCACTTCAATAGTATCAACCACCAGGTCTCTCGAAGCATCGATAACAAATACAGTAGAGTCTACACTTAACCCTCCGCCGTTGGCTACAAATATTTTGTTGTAGTAGGTATACAATTTTTCAGGACCGGTACCTGCTTCAATTGTCCCTATGATCCGATTATTATTTAAATCAACCACCTTAATCTGACCTCCATTTCCCCACTGTGTCACATACGCTTTGTCATTGGTCACGGCTGTTATATACCTGGGTGACTCTAATCCGGTAATGGTAGCCAGTTCTTTAAAGCTATGTCTGTCAACTACTTCAATTTTGTTGGAGCCGTTAGCAACAATGTACGCTTTGTCATCTATTTTTGTTAACGATTGAACTATGGTTCCCAGAGGTCTCTCGTTTACGGTCTGGAAAATATTATTGGAAACCGTATCTCCCTGATATGAATAATAGCTAATGGATCCTCCCGAAGTAGAATTTCCTTCGTTTACAATAAAGACTCCGTCGGAATAAACTCCTGAGGGAGGAGGATTATCATCATCTTCGCATGAAGAAAGTGCTACTGTTATTGCCAGGCTTACTAAAGCCCATCCGATTAAATTTAATTTTTTCATCATTTTTTATTTATGGTTAAAGTTTAAGGATAATTGAATTGCATAATTTCTTAATGGCATTGGATACCAGGCCATAACCTGATATGATTTATTCCAAATATTATTCACGGAAAAGGTTAATTTTCCCTTAATAATGGATGTGTTGATTTTCATTCCCAGCTGTACGTTTCCCAAAGTAAAAGCATCTACATATTGTTGATTATTTTCTGATGTATATCTCCTTCCGGTATAGGATTCGTTATATTTTATATCAAATAATTTATAGTGAGCTGAGATTCCCCAGTTGTATTGATGTAAGGGGACATAAATCAGCTGTTTGTTATTGAGTGTATTGTTCGTTTCATTGGTTGTTCGGGTATAATTGTAACTGGCAGTAAAGCGTATCTTGAGTTTGGTCATCGTGATTTGATAAAGGAGTGAACTTTCCATCCCTCGCGACCATACTTTTTGTACGTTTTTGGGAGTCCAGACCGAGTGATCGGGGACCCAGATAATCCAGTTATCAATATTACTGTTAAAAGCTGTAATATTTAACCGGAAATGATTTACGGAGTATTTCTTTTGTAATGTAAGTCCGATATCTTCGCTAAAACCTTTTTCAGGCTCCAGATCAGGATTGCCCCAGTTTCCCCAGTAGAGTTCGTTAAAAGTGGGAATCCGGTAATTTTTGGCAAAATTGGATGTTACGGTCATCCAGTCAAAAATATTGGCTTTAATTCCTAATGAGTATGTGATGGGAGTAGTAGCGTTATCGATAATTTCGTTTCGAAAACTAAGCGTTGACGAAAAGGTGTTTTTAAGGTTAAAAATTTTGTAAGAGGTAAAAAAAGAAATTCTGTTTCTGTATTTATCTCCTCCGTAGTTTTCAGAGGAAGCTGTTTCGTAAGTCTCGTTTACTCCTAAATTAATTAAATGATTATTGCCCAGTTGAAATTTTTGTTCAATTTCTGCAATAAGTGAGTTCGTCTGGTTGTTTGTGGTATCGTTAAACGTAGGATTTGTATAACTGTTTTTGCCGGTTAAATATGCTGTTCTGACAGTGGTTGTTGATTGTTCGCCAAGCCTTCTCCATCCGGCTGTAAGTCTTATAAGTTCATCTTTTTGTTCTTCTTCGCCGGGATTTACATTAAGCATGGTTGAGGGTAGCTCGTTAAAGGAGTTTTGATACCATCCATTAAAGGATACCTCTTGACTATTGTTAATTTTATACTTTAACGACTGCAAAAGGCCAAACCGCTGGTAGCTTGCATTGGCCAGGTTCTCGGTTTGCCTGTTTATTGTAGCCATGTTTTTATATTCGTAATTATTTTTTGAGGTATGTTTAAATAAACGGGTTGAACTGCTGAATTTGCTATTGCTGTAATTGATATTGAAGGCATTAAAAATACTCTGAAAGCTTCCGTATTTATGATGGGTATTGATTTCTAACCCTTTGTTGTATGGTGTATTTGAGTTAAGGTGGATAGCACCACCTAATGCACCGCTTCCGAATAATGCTCCCGAACCTCCTTGTTGAATAACAATCTCATCAATAAAACTTATAGGAATATGCGAAAGGTTTGTCATTCCGTTCATCGGATCCTGAAGATTAAACCCATTCCATAAAACGGCCGTATGATTGGCTCCGCTACCACGGGTTGAAGGGCTTGTTACCCCTCCGTTGCTATAGCTTTTGATGAAAATCTGACTGTGCATAGCTAATAACTCAGCTAACGATTGGGTTTTATATTCATCCATCAACACTTTTTCTATGGAAGAAACCTTAAGCCCTGTAGAAAAATGATCTATCCGTTGTGCTGAAATTTGCACTTCTTTAAGAGCTATCGTATCTGCAGGAATACCTTCATCAGGCTCTTCGGCAAACCCTTGTATTGAAAATGCAAGAAAACAACAAACTATTAGTTTAAAAAAATTCATTAGTACAAATAATTAAATCAGGTTTATCGATTTAATCATTTATAACTAACAGGATATAAAGGGAATTTTTGTTGGTGTGGTTTAATACACCTTCGCTCTTTATCCGAAAGCTACAAATGCAAATGGTTTTTGGCAGGTCTTCTGACTTACTCCCTTTTTGCCGGCCTTCCCAATCGTACCGGAAAATAACCCGGGAACGAATTAGTGGCTTTTCATGGGCAAAAAGTTTGGTATGGAGCTTACAGCAGCGGTAACTGTCCGGGATTCTCACCCGGTTCCCTCTTAGCTAATCAAACTAAGAACCATAACCATAATGCAAATGTAGCGGATAGATTCTTATTTGCAAAAATTATGCATAAAATAATTGTAAAACTTTTTAACGGGAGGGTGTTAATAAAAACTCCCACCGAAGCGGGAGTATAGGATTAACATCAAAGGTATACTTGTCGCTCAAAGGCAGATAGCCATACTATGACGAGATCAGATGCCGTTGTTGTTTTATGTCATTAAAACACCCTTCGACAATCTCAGCGTGACTATTTTGTAATGTTTTGATTTTTATATCTGTATTTTAACGTTTCATAAAACACAGGTAGATAAAATTCTAGTCTCTACTCTTATTGTCACTTCAGGTCTCAAAAAACCTGGCGCTTTTGCGGGAAAAATTATTGTTGGAGGTTTTTTTATCAGCTATTGCAGAGGTATTAACTTTTTATGATTTATTGTTTCATAAATTCTTAAAGTATGATTATAAAAGTATCTTTGTATTTTTCCTGCCTGTTAAAAGTGTACCGGTTTGCTAAACCGGCCACTACTTTTAGCAGGCAGGTTTTGTATTTTTACGCTTCGGGGAGCTCAAGTTGAAAAATGTGTGTTGTGTTTTCCGTAATCTT
>DATFIZ010000174.1:0-2782 GCA_035269575.1 Bacteroidales bacterium
ACCAAGCATATTTAGTATAGCCGGATTGGTATCAATAATTTTCCCGTCCTGATGAATGATAATACCTTCGTGGGTTACCTCTGAAAACATTTTTAGTCTTTTCTCAACCTGAATACGGGAAGTGATTTCCCGAACGATTCCGAATGCTTTTTTTTCTTTATTTATAACCAAGGGAACCGTATTAATATCCACGTATTTTATCACTCCTTCTTTTGTAATAATTCGTGCACTGTCATGAAAGCCATTCCCTATGTCGGGAATCGATTTGCTGGATTTTTTTATTTTTTTTAAATCATCAGGATGTAGGTAATCCCATGACTTTGTCCCAATAATCTCTTCTTTTTTTAAACCGAGGATCTCACTAAATTTATCGTTGACAAATTCAATTTTACCATTTTTATCTCTTATATAAATGCCATCGTTAGCATTTTCAATTAACGTGCGGTAAGTATTTTCCTTATCTCTTATTGCTAATTCAGAAAGTTTTCGTTCAGTAATATCTCTGCTTATGCCTAAGACACTTTCAACTTTATTTTTATCATTCTTTAAAGGAATCATAAGCGTGTCGAGCCATACCTTTCGCCCTGCATAACTACTCTCAGAAACAGCTTGTTTACATTCTCCGGATTCAAAAACAGATTGTATAAAATCACATTGTTTTTGAGCAATATCTTTAGGGAATATGGAATGTACTTTTTTACCAATAATTTCTTTTTTATTTAAATTTAATTCTTTGGTAGCATAGGTATTAAGGTATTCAATTGTGCAATTGGAGGAAATGATAAAAATACTTTCAGGAGCTGAATCGGCAATATTTTTATAAAAGGCAACCTGTTTTTTCAGGTTGGTAACTGGATGTTCAATTTCTTCAAATGATTGCTCTCTTGTGTCCATTTCCAAAAATGTAAATTTTATATGTTATTGAGACAATAACTCGGATTGTTTTGTTTAAAAAAAAACAATTAATTAAAAACAACCTATGATAAATTTCGTGAAAACTAGTATTAAAGGCAAATAATAGTTATTAAAAAAATGTTATTTTTTGATGATGAGATATGGTCAAACAACTAATTTTAAAACAAAGAGCAGATATAATGATGAATGGCTGAGGGTAATGAATTGGTGTTGCAATAAAAACATTTAAAGATTTTATAATCTTTTATTAAACAAAATCTTCTGCTAAATGTTATTCAATAAATTAGTATATATAAGATGTTAAGATTACTAATACATATTTCTATAAGTCTGATATTGATGTTTTCAATAACCGGCTTTACTGTATCTAAACATTACTGTGGCGCTGAACTTGTTTCCATAGAAATAAATAAGGAGGCATCTCAATGTTGTGATATGGAAGAGAATTGCTGTCACAATGAAACGGATTTTTATCAATTGGACAATGATTTTTTTGTTTCAACCTATTATTTAGCAGAAAACCCTTCAGTACAGGAGTTTTTGTTTCCTGTAATTTTTCCATTTTTCAACACAGATATCTTTAGCAGTGATAGTTTAGTTCTTTATATCCCAGAATCACCACCACCTAAAGAAAGTCAGGAACGGTTATCGTTTTTACAAAGCTATTTATGTTGATTGATAGATTTACTGCTTTTGTGCTGGAAATCTATGGGTTAATTATTTGTCTATTGAATATTTTAATCAAATAAATATGCTTCATAAAATTATTAAATTCTTTTTAGAGAATAAATTAGTTACCTTTTTGGTATTAATAGTATTTATTTTGTGGGGAATTGCCACTTCTCCTTTTAACTGGGAAACAGGTGTTTTACCCAACGACCCTGTTCCTGTTGATGCCATTCCGGATATAGGAGAGAATCAGCAAATAGTATACACCGAATGGCCGGGACGATCACCCCAGGATATTGAAGATCAGATTTCATATCCATTGACAACTGCCTTGCTGGGAATACCCGGTGTTAAAACGATTCGAAGTAACTCAATATTCGGGTTATCCAGTATCTATATCATTTTTGAAGAAGATATAGAATTTTACTGGAGCCGTACCCGAATACTAGAAAAACTCAACTCATTGCCACCGGGTACTTTACCGGATGATGCCAACCCGGCGCTTGGTCCTGATGCTACTGCTTTGGGACAAATATACTGGTATACACTCGAAGGCAGGGATAAAAAAGGAAATCCTGCAGGAGGATGGGATCCCCATGAATTACGTACAATACAGGATTTTCATGTCAGGTATTCGTTAACTGCAGCTAAAGGGGTAGCCGAAGTAGCTTCTATCGGTGGTTTTATTAAAGAATACCAGGTGGATGTTGATCCAATTGCTATGAAAGCGCATGGGGTCACTATCGAGCAAATTATGGCTGCCGTTAAAAACAGCAACCTTGATATTGGAGCACGAACCATTGAGTTTAATCGTGCTGAGTATTTGGTTAGGTCATTAGGGTATGTCCGGGAACTTGAGGATTTAGAGCAAAGTGTTGTAGCCGTTAACGATAATGTGCCCATACGCTTGAAAGATGTGGCCAGAGTAAATTTTGGTCCGGGTACTCGTCGGGGCGGACTGGATAAGGGTGGAGCAGAAGCCGTGGGTGGAGTGGTTGTTGCCCGTTATGGAGCGAATCCAATGAAAACCATTGAAAATGTAAAAGAAAAAATCGATGAAATAGCTCCCGGGTTACCTTCAAAAACTCTTGAAGATGGAACAACTTCTAAAGTTACCATTATTCCTTTTTACGACCGTACCGGACTAATTAAAGAAACGTTGGGAACGCTTGAAGAGGCTATTACACTCCAGCTTTTG
>DATFIZ010000175.1:0-16992 GCA_035269575.1 Bacteroidales bacterium
CGGTCACTTATTGAAACTTATGCGATATTAGCCATCCCGCTGGCAATGTGTATCGATTACATTTTTAAACAAAAACGTTGGGTGCAAATATCTGCCTCAGTGATTATATTTTTTTTTATCAGCCTTAATCTGTTTCAAACGCTTCAGTACAGACGTCCGTTAATTCATTGGGACTCAATGACCAAAGAGGCTTATTGGGCTGTGTTTGGAACGCTTACAATTCCTGATAATTACCAGGAATTGATTCAGGTCCCTGATTATGACAGTGCTTTGCAAGGGAAACAAGAAAAGGTAGAGTGATGTTTATTTTCCTTCCAGAAAAAGGGTATTACTGATATTATATTCTTTAATAATTTCCACATGATTGAGTTCCGGAAGTTGGTCTTTTAAAATGTAGTAATAATCATAATCACCATCAACTCCCTCTCGGTTAACTTTTTCCAACCAGTCAAGGTTTTTGGTCTCTTTGTAAAAATTTATGGTTGGTTCAAATAACCATTTTATACCTAATTTTATGGTATTGCTTTTGGATTCTTTGAGAACCTCTTTTTCAAGTTTCAGAATCATGTTTTTTGTGTTTGCATCATACTTCCAATCATTATAATATAAAAAGTTGGCAGATTTTATCGTATGGATAAGCATTATTGCTGAAACTGCAAGTAGAAAGAAAGAAGCCATTTTTCCCCATGTATAAGATTTTAAATAATCACAAAAAGAGATAATTGAAAGGCCTAACAGAGGTACAAAAATTAGTGTTAAACGGTATGTTAAAAATTGATCATTAATTATTAAATGCTGCATTATGGAAGATAAGGCCGGCAAGATGAGGAAAAGAAAAAAGATACTCTGGGTTGAATGTTTTATTCTTAGTTTTTTCTGAATGAGCTCAACACTTACAGCAATAAAAATTAAAGCACATAATATCATTACGACAATTGATATCCCTTTAACATATGGCTGTCCATAGGACTGTCCGTAGTTAGTACCATTAATAAATGATATAACCGTATCGCTAAAAAAGCCTTTTTGTCCCTGCCCATAAAGTTCATTAAATTTAGTAAGCTTCCGTATAGGCTCAAACAAAATAATCGTGAGTATAATACTAACAATTAACGCAGGAATATTTTCTTTACTAATTGTTTTAAAGGATATTTTTTCAACAGGCAATTCGCTTATAATTAATAGGTTAAAAACAATGATTGTGGTAACGAAATAATGTAGATAAACAAAATTTGAAAGTACAGCAAAAGCTGCCAGGATATAATACCAATAAATATATTTTTTCTGGTTTGATTTCAGATACTTAAAAAAGCTATAAATACTTGCCATCATAAAAGCTAATGCTAACCCATATCCACGGGATAAAGAAAAGAAATCAAGCATGTACGGATTAAAATTAATGAGGATAAAACCGCCAATAAAAACGAAAGGATTTTTAAATTGTTTTACTATAAGGACTGAGAAAATAATGTAGGATGCATGAGCCAAAAGATTGGGTATGCGTATAAAAATTTCTTTTTCAGGGAATAACTGGACAATATATTTAACAAGCAATGTATTGATGATATGATTATTTGCTGAAGGGGAATGATAATTAACAATTTGTATAAATTTTTTGGGAACATACCTCAGGTAGGTTAAACTTTCATCATGAGTAAATGATAATATCCCCGCTCTGACAGATGTATAGGTTAATAAGGCTATCCCGAGTAAAGTAATAAAATAAAAGGGTAAATTCTTTTTCGAAAATTTAAACTTCATTTTTAGAATCCATTAAATCATTGACCGTAAATCCCATTTTTAGAAGATTTTGAGGCTGAAGTACTTTTTTTAATTTTTCAGTATTTATTATTTGCAGTTTTTCATTGGCTTGAAAAACATCTAAACCGGAGGTTCTCATCTCTTTTGCCAGTTCAGCGGCTTTATGGTAGCCAATGTGGGGACTTAATGCGGTAGTAATAGCCGGACTACTAAAAAGCCTATTTTCGGCCTTTTGATTATCAATCGTCAATCCATTAAAAAAGTTTTCTTTCAATGTTTTATTGGCTGCAATTAATAAGTTGATACTATCGAGTATAGCGTGGCCAATTACCGGCAGGTAGGCATTTAAATCGAGGCAACCCTGTGCACTTAACGATGACACCAAACTATCGTTTGCATAAATCTTATGGGACGAGCTAATTACAAATTCGGGAATTACCGGATTAACTTTGCCCGGCATAATGGAACTACCAACCTGTTTGTGAGGGATAGTGACTTCTTTATTTTCTGCCACATCAGATGATAACAGGCGGATGTCCGAAACCATTTTTTCCAAATTTACGGCATGTGATTTTAAAATAGCATGTACCTCAACCAGTGTGTCTGAATTGCTGGTTGCATCGGGCATGTTTTCACTTCGGGTAATGGGGAGATTGGTGAGTTTTTGCAGGGTAGGGGTAGCTTCCATAATAAAGAAACGCGGAATGGCCATTCCGGTTCCTATGGCACTCCCACCAAGGTTTACCACCTTTATCCGTTCAAAACATTTGGATACCCTCCACCAGTCACGTGATAATGCTTCATTGTACGAGCTGAAAAGCATGGCATAGGATGAAGGCACCGCCTCCTGCATTTGGGTGTACCCAATGCGTAGTTGATTTCGAGTGTTATTTTCCAGCTTTTCAATATCCGATCGCAGGTCGTTTATTTTTTCTTCTAGCTCAACCAGTAACTTTATGATGGTTACTTTTAGTGATGTGGGAATGATATCGTTGGTCGATTGGTAGATATTGGCATGTTCTATGGGATCAATGGTATGATAATCGCCGGTATGTTTGCCTAATTTTTTGAGTGCAACATTGGCAATGATTTCATTTACATTCATATTAATGCTGGTGCCTGCACCCCCTTGAACTGCTGGTACAATAAAGTGGTCGAAGTGTTTTCCCCCGGAAATTTCTTCGGCAGATTCTATCAAGGCATCAATTACCGGTTGCTCGAATATATTTATAGGGAGTTTTTTATCAGGATATTTCTCAGCAATAGCTTTTTTAAATTTATCATAGGTCATGTAACAGGCTAGTTTCGTTAGACCAACTGACTTATACCAGTCAAAAGAAAAAGGAGAATTATCCGGGAAATTTTGTTTTGCCCGTACCGAATGGATACCGTATAATGCATCTTCAGGTACTTTTTTCTCTCCTAAAAAGTCTTTTTCAGTACGATAATTATCTTTTGATTTTGTTTGAGCCATAACTTTATGCTTTTGCCCTTACAGGGCGATTCGTTAGTGATGATTTATCTGCGGGGCGATGCTCCGTATTTGTGCTTATGCTCTTTCAGGGCAATTTAAATTTATTATAATGTCGTTTAATTTTTTAAATAAATAAAAATAAATCAATCTAAATTATAATTTGATTTTATCAAAAAAGGCTGAAAGCCTTAAAGCAAAAACTAAGGGCAACGCCCTTTACTACTAACCAACAATCATTCACGCCCTGAAAGGGCATTAGCAAAAATCAAAGGAAAAACTTCAAAACCTGCCTGCAGGCATGATCAGAACTATTTAGATATCGGCTGTGCATAAGCTACCACATCTTTTCCAGTAATTTCTTTATCACATAAAATAATTAATCGCTCCAGCACATTTCTGAATTCACGTATATTTCCTGTCCAGCTAACTTTTTTAAGTTCTTCCAGGGCATCGTCAGTAATAATTTTTTTGCTAACTCCGTAATCAGCGCAAATGAGTTCATTAAAATGTTCGGCCAGCAAAGGGATGTCCTCTTTCCTGTCATCTAACGAAGGGACATCGATTAAGATTACACTTAATCGGTGGTACAAGTCTTCGCGAAACCTGTTTTTTTCAATCTCTTCTTTAAGATTTTTATTGGTTGCCGCAATAATTCTTACATCCACATGGATATCTTTATCGCTTCCTACTCTCGAAATTTTCTTTTCTTCCAGCGCCTTTAACACTTTGGCCTGGGCATTCAGGCTCATGTCGCCAATTTCGTCTAAAAAGATGGTTCCGGTATGTGATTGTTCAAATTTCCCTTTGCGTTGTTTATGTGCCGAGGTAAAAGCTCCTTTTTCATGCCCGAACAGTTCGCTTTCAATTAATTCGGAAGGAATAGCAGCGCAGTTAACTTCAATAAACGGTCCGTTTGCACGCTCACTTTTTTCGTGTAACCAACGTGCAACCAATTCTTTTCCCGATCCATTTGGTCCGGTGATGAGTACCCGTGCATCGGTTGGAGCCACTTTCTCAATCATATCTTTAACTTTGGTAATAGCTTCAGATTCTCCAACAATATCATAGGTTTTACTTACTTTTTTCTTTAGGGTTTTGGTTTCATTTACAAGGGTCGATTTATCCATGGCATTGCGGATAGTTACCAGCAGCCGGTTTAAATCCAGCGGTTTTTCGATAAAATCATAAGCCCCCTTCTTGATTGATTCTACCGCTGTATCAATATTGCCGTGTCCGGATATCATGATAACCGGTATTTCATAATTGATTTTAAAGATTTCTTCTAAAACCTCTATTCCATCTTTTTGAGGCATTTTAATATCGAGTAAAACAATATCGTATTTATTTTCTTTAAATAGGGCTAATCCCTCATCACCATCAGCAGCCAAATCTACCTGGTGGTCTTCATATTCCAGAATTTCTTTTAATGTATCACGAATACTTTTCTCGTCGTCAATTACCAATATCTTAGCCATAAATTTAGATTTTGCTGTTTAGTATTTTGTCCAGCATTCCTTCTTTTATTGCAAAGTTGGACTGAACAATTGTTTCCAGTTTTAATTTTCTGAGTATAAAATTAACAAAAATACTTGCCAGAACAATCATTTCAACCCGGACGATTTCAAGACCCTCCATTTTTAGTCGTTCTGCAGTGGTTGATTGTATTAATTGCTGATGAAGATGGTAATAGTCATCAAGATTAATCAGGTAATGATTCTGTTTTTTTATATCGTCAGGGATATTTTCGTATTTTGCTATGATCATGGCTCTAAAACTATCAAAGGTTCCGGAACAACCAATTAATTTTGTGGGGTGGTAAATATCAACGGCTTCATATAAAGGCGTCAGGTTATTATTGATATGATCTTCTACTGCAGCAATTTGATGGGATGTAATGGGATCTGAAGGATTAAATTGTTCTAATAGCCGGGCGATTCCAAGGTCGAAGCTTTTTTTCCATAATAAACCGGATTTACTGGCCAGGATAAATTCATTGCTACCGCCGCCAATATCTAAAATCAGAGCATTGTGCTCATTAAAATCAACCGTTTGTTTTACCCCACGGTAAATTAATTCCGCTTCTTCATCTCCGGATATAACCTGGATTTCTATATCAAATTGTTTTTCTAATGTTTCAACAAGTTCTTTACCGTTTTCTGTACTTCTTACACCGGATGTTGCTGTAGTAAATATCTTATCTACATTAAACTTTTGGGTCGTTTTAAGATGTTTTTTTATTGCATCAATCCCTCGTTGAAAGGCTTCGGATGAAATCCTTTTTTGATTGATACCCCCTTTTCCGAGTTTTACCCCCGCTTTATCTTTAAAGATAATTTTAAATTTTTTACCTTGAGCTATCTCTGCAATGAGTAGGTTAAAGGTATTGGTCCCCATATCGATTATGGCAATTCTCATAAATATCTTTAATTAGAGTTGAACGATTCAAAATTACAAATAATAAGTATTTATAAATTAAAAAAAGGGAGCTGAAATTAATGTAGCTCCCTTTTGTTGGTTTAAAATTTATATCTAATCCATTTCCACAGTTCTTTATAGTTAACTTTTTTACCATACATTAAAATACCGGTACGGTAAATTCTTCCGGCCATCCATGTAGTGGCTAAGAATGTTAAAATCAATAAACTCATTGAAAGTGCCAGTTCCCAATAAGGTACACCAAACGGGATACGCACCATCATTACAATAGGTGAAGTAAATGGGATGATTGAAAACCAGAATGCGATTGGACTGTCGGGAGTATTAATGGCATTAATCATCACAAATATTCCTAATATCAGAGGAATGGTTATAGGGAACATAAACTGCTGGGTATCCGCTTCATTGTCCACAGCAGATCCCACAGCTGCAAATAAAGATCCATACAATAAATATCCGCCCAGGAAGAAGAAAATAAAGGAACCAATGATTACCCCAAAATCGATTGATTTTATGGAGTTGAATATCCCTGAAAATTGATCCATATTTTGTGGTTGCATATTTTCAACTTGCTCTATATCTTGTTCTTCAAACATGTCCTGTATAACTACCTCCTGAGCATTTTGGGTACCCAGTTCAGGGAAAAAGACTGTTTTTACTCCGCTTACTATTACAAAAGTTAAAATAATCCATAGCAGAAATTGGGTTAATCCTACCAATGCGATACCCACAATTTTTCCCATCATAAGCTGGAATGGTTTGGCCGAGGAGACAATGATTTCAACAATCCTGCTTGACTTTTCTTCGATAACACCACGCATAACCTGGGCACCAAACATAAAAATGAAAATATAAATCATGAAACCTCCGGCATATCCAACAGCCATAGCAATTTCTGTTGAACTTTCTTTCGCTTCGCCGTCATCAGTCCACTGAATTGTTCGAATCGAAACATCCGATTTGATGGATTCTAGAACTGCTTCATCAATTCCGTGGCTACGTAACTTTCTGTTTTTTAGTTCTTTCTCCATGGAGCTGCCAATATGCGATTTAACGGAAAAACTGGCTTTCTTTTTTGAATAAAGATGAACGGCACTGGGTTCATAAGTTATGCTTGGTAAAATTTGTAGAACAGCATAATAGTCTGATTCGGGAAATTCTTTTTTTACTTCGTTTAACGATTTATCTACAATGTATTCGAATTTAATATAATCGGCATCAGGAAGATTGTTGACAAAAATACCAGAGCTGTCAATTACCGCAATGTTTTTCATCTCCGTATCTTCAATTGAGGCAATCCATGCAGGCCCAATAAAGAGAGCCGCAAAAAGAACAGGGCCTAAAATGGTTAGAATTATAAATGATTTTTTCTTAACACGGGTTAAGTATTCTCTCGATATAATCAGGTTTATTTTATTCATGATGGTTAATATTTAAGGCAATTATTTTTTGTTTTCATTTACAGCTTTTATAAATACATCATTCATGCTCGGAATAATCTCATTAAATGAGATGATTTCCACCGTAGGAATAATTAACGAAAGCAACTCGTTTTCATTGGTTTGGTGTAACAATTTTATGCGGACACCATTATAGCCGTTAATTTTCTTTTGCTCTATGATTTGATAGTGTTCATTTAGCGCTGATTCTAATTTTTGATATTCGCCTTTATATGTTATTTCGTAGATATTTGATTTATACTCATGGCGAATTTTGTCAATAGGACCTTCCAATAAATTTTTAGCATTATTGATAAGGGTTATATGGTCACATAACTCTTCTACAGAACCCATATTATGTGTTGAAAAAATTATGGTTGACCCTTTTTTCTTTAATTCTAATATTTCTTGTTTTAGCAAATTTGCATTAATGGGGTCGAAACCACTAAATGGTTCATCGAATATTAAGAGTTTGGGTTCATGTAAAATAGTAATAATAAATTGCACTTTTTGTTGCATGCCTTTCGAAAGCTCTTCTACTTTTTTATCCCACCATGCTTGTATTTCAAATTTATCGAACCAATATTTTAGTTTTTTTAGTGCATCTCTTTTCGAAAGTCCTTTTAAGCGTGCTAAATACAAAGCCTGTTCGCCTACTTTCATTTTCTTGTATAATCCACGTTCTTCAGGTAGGTATCCAATTTCATGGATATCTTCAGGCTTCATCTCTCGTCCATTTAAAAATATACGGCCTTTGTCAGGCGCAGTTATCCGGTTTATGATTCTTATGAGCGTGGTTTTTCCTGCTCCGTTTGGCCCCAAAAGTCCGTAAATACTATTTTCAGGGATAGCCATACTCACATTATCCAAGGCCAAATGATTAACAAATCGTTTTTCAATTTCTTGTATTCTTAGTAGCTCCATCGATTTTTTATATTAAGATTTTAACGTAATTAAGTTAGTATCTAAAAAATGTTATTTATTACAACAAGAATTTTTTAATCCATTGTTTTTTATAGCATAATTTTTCTGACATTCCAGTGTTTCTAAAAATGTTTGCTGATAGATTTGGAATCAAAAATCCGGGTTCCTATGCTGATATAGTAACATCTGTGTTGTTAATAAACTATACAATCTTATAATCAAAACAGTTCTCCGTTATAAAACTGTTGTTTTAAAAATTTTGCACTAAATTATAAAATTTTATGAAAGAGCAGTTATTGCATTTGGTTTATTTGTGTATATCCAACAATATTTATGATTATATTTGTTTAAAACTGATTTTAAATGTTTAGACTAATCGCATTAATTATCTCAATCATTCTTCAGTTGGTAGCTGTTTTTGTTGCGTTACGACTTACCAAAGTCACCAAATATAAAATATCGTGGATTTTAATATCCATAGGTTTTGTTTTTATGGCTGTTAGAAGATTTATTGATCTATTCCAGTTCATGAATCAACCTGCTAATGAAGACCTGAATTTATTAAACGACTGGATTGCAGTAATTATTTCAATTTTAATAGCTGCTGGTGTTATTATCATTCCCGAAATATTTAATTATTTAAATAAAGCTGAAAATGATCGTAAAGATGAGGAGAAGAAAGTTCTGAATGCAATTATGGTGACTGAAGAGAAGGAGCGAAAAAGATTTGCCAAGGATTTGCATGATGGATTAGGGCCTTTATTATCAACCGTAAAAATTTCTATCTCTGCTTTATTAAAATCAGAAAATGATCCCCGAAATATTGAGATCATAAAAAATTCGGATACTGTTATTAATGAAGCAATCAAAAGCATTAAAGTTATTTCGAATAATTTAAGCCCTCATGTATTGAATAATTTTGGATTAGCCAAAGCCATAAAAAATTTTACAGATAATATCAATAAATTAAAGCAAATAACCATACATTTCCATTCGAATTTATTTGAACAAAGAATCCATCAAAATATAGAAATTATTTTATACCGTATTGTATGCGAATTAGTTCATAATTCTGTTCAGCATGCTGAAGCGGATCGTATAGAAATTAATCTTACTCAAAAAAATAATGTAATTGATTTGTTTTATGATGATGATGGCAAAGGATTTAATTTTAGTTATGATTCGGTCAATAGAAATAAAGGTTCAGGATTACAAAATGTGATTTCACGACTCGAATCAATTCATGGATATTATGAAATTGAAAGTAAGAATGGAAAAGGATTTCATGCTTTTATAAGTATTTATATTAATAATAAAGATGAAAAATATTAAGGTTGTAATTGTTGATGATCATACACTGTTTAGAGATGGATTAAAATTAATCTTAAGTAACTCAGAAGGGATTCATGTGGTTGGTGAAGCAGCTGACGGAAAAGGATTTATAAATCAAGTGGATAGCTTTGAAGATGTAACTGTTCTAATGGATATTGAGATGCCCGTAATGAATGGAATTGAGACAACCCGGTTAGCTGTTGAACGTAATCCGGCGATTAAAATTATTGCATTGACTATGTTTGAAGAGTATGAATATTACTATCAAATGATTGAAGCTGGAGCTAAAGGATTTCTTTTAAAAAATTCTGAAATGGATGAGGTGATTCAAGCGATTAAGGAAGTTAATAAAGGGGGAAATTATTTTTCTAAAGAGTTATTACTGACTATTGTTCAAAACATGAGTGAGCTAAAATCTTCACATAATAAAACAGACAATTTATCCGAAAGGGAAATTGAAGTTTTGCATTTAATATGTAAAGGTTTCTCCAATCAAGAAATTGCGGATAAACTGTTTTTAAGTAAAAGAACAGTTGATAAGCATAGAGCAAATATTTTAGAGAAAACCGGTTCGAGAAATACTGCGAGCATGGTAATGTATGCCATAAAAAACAAGATTATTCGAATTTGAGTTAAATGATTATTTGTTTAGAATTTATTAAATTACAAATATCTTTTTATGTTTTTTTGACAAACAACTCTAAACTATTCTGCTGGTATCTTATTTTTATTTATTTTTATCTGAAAATATTCTATCCATGATTATATGAAGAAATTTATACTAAGTATTTTATTTATCATTTCTTCTTTTTTGTGTTTTAGCAATAACTTGCAAGGCGTTGATAGTTTACTTCAAGTGCTCAATTCTACGCATGATTCATTAAAAGCAGAGATATTAACGGATTTAAGCTGGGAGTTTCGTAATTCAAATCCTGACAAGTCCATTAAATTTGGATTAGAAGCCATTGAGTTAGCTCAAAAATATAACGACTATGGAAACTATATAAAAGCGCACAGTTTTATCGGTGTTGCTTATCGGATATTGGGGAAATATTCTGAGTCGCTTGATTACTATTTTAAAGGATTAGAACTTTCTAAACAATATAACGATAAGGAGCAGGAAGGATACTCCTATATCAATATTGGCAATTTATATATTTATCAGGAATATTATAATATTGCCATTGAGAATTTATTAAAAGCGAAAGAAATAGCCGAAGCGATTAGTCATAAACGAATGCTGGCTTACACCTATTTAAATCTAGGCAGGGCCAAAATGTTAAAGAATGAATACGATGATGCACTGAACTATTTTCAACAAGCGCTGGGATTAAGGGTTGAGTTAAATAATATCCCTGGTCAGGCTGTTTGTTATAAATACATGGGAGATGTTTATTTTGAATTGGACCAATTTGAAGAAGCTCAAAAAAATTATGACAAAACCATTGAGACCGTTGATAAAAATTTGGATATTGATTTGTTAGCCAATGCTTATGTAAAAAAGTCGTTTTTGTATGGTCAACATCAAAATTATCATCAGGCTAAAATTTTTGCCGAGAAAAGCCTTGATTTAGCTACAAAAGTAGGCTCACGGTTACTTATACGTGATGCTTACAAGGTTCTTTCCATGGTTAATTATAACCTGGGGAATTATAAAAAAGCAGCTGATTTAAATCAACAGATTATAGCACTTAACGATACGCTTTATAATCAGGAATTATCTGAGAAAATATTTGATTTGGAATATCGCCTCGAAAAGCAAAAAAAACAGGCCGAGATTGATTTGTTAAACAAAGACAAAAAAATAAATGAGCTAGAACTTCATCGTACAAGATTATTCAATATTGCGTTATTAATTATTCTGGGAATTTTATTCGGCACCTTTTTATATGTTTTACATTCATTAAAATATAGAAGAAAACAAAATCAATTGCTTGAAAAACAGAAAGAAGAGCTGTCTCGTATTAATGCAACAAAAGATAAAATGTTCTTAATTATTGGGCATGATTTGCGCGGACCAGTTGGTAATTTAAGATCCTTAATTGAAATGTTGATTGAAGATGAAGAGGTGAGGAATAATAAAAATCTGTTGGAAGTATTTAATGTGTTTTTTAAATCGATTCAGTCGGTAAGTGATTTGTTGGAAAATTTATTGCTATGGGCAAAAAGCCAACGGGGTGAGATACATTTTCAACCCGAACAAGTGAGACTAAATTCTATAATTCATAAGAACTTGCAGTTGTTTAAAACCATAGCCGACCATAAAGGCATTCTTTTAAAGGTTGAAACTGAAACCAATTTTAGTGTATTTGTTGATAAAAACATGATCATGTCCGTTGTTCGGAATATTTTGTCAAATGCTTTAAAATACACTCCTTCTGGAGGGGCTGTTTTAATTGCTGTTGATAAAGAAGAACAATTTTGTAAAGTTGCTGTAAAAGATACCGGAATAGGTTTTAATGAAAAAACGGCAAAAGAAATATTTAATTCCCAAAAATTTTATACCACATCGGGTACAAGTAACGAGGTTGGATCTGGCTTAGGATTGATTTTATGTAAAGAGTTTGTGGAAAGAAATGGAGGTAGTATATGGGCAGATAGTGAACCTGAAAAAGGAACGGTGTTTTATTTTACCCTCCCTGTTGCTTCTGAAGATAAAGAATAACTCTTTCGTGAAATAAGTATTTATACCCATCAATAACGCGTATTTTATTCCACTCAATTTAAGTTTTTGAGCTGTTTCCGATAATAATTATCGACCGTACATTTGTATTATATAATCAAAAACTTTACGATGATGAAATACACTAAAATTTTAATATTAGGATTATTGAGCTTTATAGTCTTTAACTTCTACTCTTGCAAGAATAAGCCCCAAAAGGATGTAGATAATAATAAAGTAAATAGTGGAAATACCCTTTCAGGAACGATAACTGTTTCAGGAGCTTTTGCTTTATATCCCATTACCGCACGTTGGGCTGAAGAGTTTCAAAAGATTCATCCTAAGGTTCGAATAGATATTTCGGCCGGTGGAGCAGGAAAAGGAATGACGGATGCTTTATCGGGGATGGTTGATCTTGGGATGTTTTCCCGGGGAATAACAGATGTAGAAAAAGCAAAAGGGGTATGGTGGATTGCTGTTACCCAGGATGCTGTTCTTCCTACCATGAATGCTCAATCTCCTTTTGCTGATAATATTACTGGACAAGGGTTTACCCGACAGGATTTTGAGGACATATATATTCATAAGAAAATACGTAACTGGAAAAAATGGACTAATGGCAAGGAGGAAAAAGATTTGTCCATGAATATTTATACAAGGTCTGATGCCTGTGGTGCAGCTCAAATGTGGGCTGAATATTTAGGGAAAAATCAGGAAGACCTTGGAGGAACAGGTATTTATGGAGATCCAGGAATGGCAGATGCGGTTAAAAATGATGTAAAAGGTATTGGATATAATAATGTTATCTACGTTTACGATATTAAAACCCGTAAAAAACATCCCGGACTATATATAATACCGATTGATTTAAATGAAAACGAGAAAATTGACCCTGAAGAAAACTTTTATAACAAATTAGACGATATAAACGCTGCTATACAAACGGGGAAATATCCTTCTCCCCCGGCTCGTGATTTGTACTTCGTGTCAAAAGGGATACCCACACGGAAAGTGGTTAATGAATTTCTTCGATGGATTGTTACCGATGGACAGGATTATGTTCAGGAAGCCGGATATGTAAAATTATCTGATATAAGATTACAAGAAGGACTTGAAAGCCTTAATCAATAATAAATGAGGTAGAGAATAATGCGCATTAAATCCATTCGTTTCTTTAAAATTGGCCGGATCCTTAAGGATAAACTGCATTCTTCGTGGATGTTTATCTGTTTTGTTTTAGTTCTGATGTTACCTTTTGTACTTGGCATAGGCCTTTTAGTTAAATCAAAATTTTTAATAAGTGAACAGTCTATTATATCATTACTTTTTTCAAGTCAATGGCATCCAATGAAAGGAAAATTCGGTTTTCTCCCTTTTATTATAAGTTCATTTTGGGTTACTGTACTGTCTATTTTAATCTGTGGTCCCATTTGTCTGCTTTCAGCAATCCATTTAACCCACTATGCTAAAAGATGGCTACTTAAAATAATGCATCCTGTTATTGATATATTGGCCGGAATTCCTTCGGTGATTTATGGCGTGTGGGGGATTATCTTAGTTGTTCCTTTTATTTCCCGCTTAGGTGCCTCTTTAGGGCATCCCAATTCAGGATATAGTGTTTTAACCGGATCAATTGTTTTATCCATTATGATTATCCCGTTTATTTTAAATATTCTGATTGAAGTTATTAATACGGTTCCGCAAGAACTAAAAGAGGCTTCATTATCATTAGGTGCTACAAAATGGGAAACCATAAAAAAAGTAACCCTGAGAAAAGCTTTCCCGGGAATTATATCTGCTTATGGTTTAGGTATCTCCAGGGCTTTTGGCGAAACCATTGCTGTTTTAATGGTTGTGGGTAATGTAGTTAAAATACCCAAAGGCATCTTTCAGCCTGGATATCCCTTACCATCACTTATTGCCAATAATTATGGCGAAATGCTATCCATTCCTATGTATGATTCAGCCCTGATGTTTGCGGCTTTAATATTATTTGTAGTGGTTACAGTTTTTAATATTGGATCAAGATATTTAATAATATATTCAGAAAAAAGAATTTAAAATGAACCGAAAAGTTTTGCAAAAAACAGAAGAGACACTTAATCGTTTTCTGATGATGTTTTCTACTTTGATGATTGCTCTAGCCTTATTATTAATAATTTTAAGCATACTGTATAAAGGCTTACCTTCATTAAGCTGGGAAATGATAAGTCAAATTCCCCAGGGAGGTTATTATTTCGGAAAAGAAGGAGGCATATTAAATGCAATTATTGGTTCTTTATATCTGGCGTTGGGTTCTACCTTTTTGGGTCTATGTTTTAGTCTCCCGTTAGCATTATATATCAATATTCATAGAGCTAAAAATAGCAGACTGATAAATTTTATTCGCTTTTTGCTTGATTTATTATGGGGTATCCCATCGATTGTTTATGGAGCTTTTGGGTTCTCTGTTATGATTTACATTGGGGTACGTACCTCGTTATTAGCCGGAATATTAACCGTAACCTTATTTATTATTCCCATTATGGTTCGTTCGATGGATGAGGTGTTAAAGACGGTACCTAAAGGTTTGCTCGAGTCTGCCTTATCCCTTGGTTCTACCCGGTCCGAAACAGCCTATAAAGTGGTATGCCGGCAAAGTATTCCGGGTATTGTAACGGCTATTCTCCTTGCCTTTGGTCGGGCTATAGGAGACGCAGCAGCAGTATTATTTACTGCCGGATATACCGATTATATCCCCACTTCATTAAACCAGCCGGTTGCAACATTGCCTTTATCTATCTTTTTTCAACTAAGCTCTCCAATTCCAGAAGTACAAAACAGAGCCTATGCAGCTGCAGTAATTCTTACAATTATCATATTAATAATCAGTGTTTCTTCCAGAATTGTTTCAAGTAGATTTAAACAGAAAAGAATTAGATAAAATTTAGATATCATGATAAACGGAGAAAAAATAAAAATCAATCACCTAAATCTTCACATAGGAAAAGAACATATCTTAAAAGATATAAACCTTGTTATTCCCGAAAATCAATTAACCGTAATCTTAGGACCATCGGGATGTGGAAAAACTACCCTGTTAAAAAGCCTTAACCGACTTACTGATTTAAACCCGGATGTAAAAATAACGGGTAATATTTTTAATGGCAATGAGGATATTTTACATCCTAAAACAGAGATAACTCAATTGCGAAAAAAAATGGGTCTGCTGTCTCAAAGTCCGTATCCCTTACCGATGAGTATTTATGATAATATTGCTTACGGATTGAAAATAAGCGGACGGCGTAAAAAGAAGTTTTTAATTCGGCGGGTGGAAAATTATTTGCGCCAGGTTAGCTTGTGGGAGGAGGTAAAAGGGCGGTTGAAAGATCCAGCCTCGGCATTATCCATAGGGCAACAACAACGATTGTGTCTGGCCAGGGGATTGGCTGTTGACCCGGAAATTATTCTGGCAGATGAACCTACATCTGCCCTCGACCCTGTTTCAAGTAAAGATATTGAAGAGATGTTTTTAAAACTTAAACAACGATATACCATTGTTGTCGTCACCCATATTCTTCGACAGGCAAGACGAATAGCTGATTATGTAATTTTTATGTATCTCGGCGAAGTCATAGAACACGGACCTGCCAAACAATTATTTGAGAATCCCCAGCATGAGATGACCAAAGCATACCTTAAAGGAGCATATAATTAAATCTGAGTATTTTTTAAAGAAAAAGGCTGTCCAAATTTGGACAGCCTTCATAAATTTTAATAAACGAATATTAATTACATCATTTCTTTCATTGCTTTATAGGCTTTGTCACCATAAACAACTGAAGGTCCGCCGCCCATAACTACAGCAACACCAATGGTTTCAACAATCTCCTCTTGTGTTGCTCCGGTTTTCAGTGCATCCTTTACGTGGCATGCAATGCATCCTTCGCATCGGATAGTAATAGCAATTCCCAACGCAATCAATTCTTTATGTTTTGCACTTAACGCTTTATCTTCGCCTGTGGCATGGTGCATTTTAGCAAAACCTTCAGCTATTCCCGGATTTTCTTTGGATAATGTTCCTATAAAATCAAAAACTGCTTTTGCTTGATCTGCATATTTACTCATAATTAATCCTCCTGTTTTTTTATTAACAATTGTAAAATAAGATATTATATTGTTAATTATCAATGGTATATAACATATGTTTTAATGTTTTATAACAGCATGACTGGATAAACAGAATGGGAAAATAGGTGAGTAAAAGTAAAGTTTATTATGAGCAGATAAATTTGTAAATAATAAATTGTATGTATTGAAGTATCTAATGGATGATTTTATTCAGAAAGGATTTTAATTTTCATCATAACCTTCATCTTTAATATTGACTGCTTCGTCGAAATTATCACTTAAATACTCTTCCGTGTCATCTTCGTCATCTGTATCTTTTAACTCGTCAGAAAAGTCACCTCTCAGTTTACCTGCATCATCGTAATCGTCATCTTCTTTAATAATCTGGCGGGCTTCGCGCTCTGTCATCCGAACCAGATAGTAAGTTTCTTCTGTTTCAAAGGGTAATGCTGAAACAAACTTGCCTTCCTTATTGGTAAAGGTAATCAGGTTGTCTTCGTAACCATCAGGATATTCTGTTTTGATGCTGTTGATGGTTTCTAAAGGAAGCTTTTCATAATCTATTACTATTCTTTTTTTGGCCACTTTTATACAAAATTTTTATTGTTTTTTTACCTCCGAAATATATTCAAAAAAATATTTTCAACCCTAATATCAGTCAGCTATTTTTAGATTTTTTTGCCAAGCTAAGCTTTTGGTTTTTAAAGTATTGAAAAAATAAATGGTTAATTTATATTCTTTATACACTGTTTTTTGTTTTGAGGTTTACTTTTTTGTGAAAAATTTTAAGTGATTAGACAAAAATTTCACCTTTCATAAAAAGTTTAGCTGTCCCGGCAATCTTAACTCTTTCA
>DATFIZ010000176.1:0-3038 GCA_035269575.1 Bacteroidales bacterium
AAATTCAAAAACCGGTTGATAAAACTCAAAGGCATTAGCAGGTTTAGATACTTTAAGAAAACTTAACGTATTATTATCAATATCAAAATTGATCTCAGGAGTAAATGTTGTACTTTCTATTCTTAATGAATTCATTGAGTATAATTTATACGTACAGATGTATACGTAAAAAATATAATTTATTTACAAAAATAGAAAGATTTTTTCTGAAGTAAAAACGATTCAAATACTCAACCTAACAAAAGGTGCTGTTAATGAATGATAAAATATTAACAGACAGAATACTCAAAATATTACTTGTTTATCGCGGTTTTAAAAAGTTCGACAAGAATAGATTTATCTTTCTTAATCAACGAAAGAATCATATTGATGACACTTGTTTTATTTATACCCAATTCATTTTCAAGTTCTTCTAACAATTTATAATTCGTTTTGGTCAGCCTGAACCCGGTATGAATTTTATGCTGGATAAAATCATCATTTTTAGTTGACATGCGCTCTGAAATTAAAATTAAACACTCCGTAACCTGTATCTTTTGCAAACATAGCTACTCTGCCAGTTGTCAAAGATTTTGCAAAAAACAGTTTAGATTCCACTTTAAACACCATGCAAAGAGACTTATTTACATACACAAAGTTGCCCACTTTTACCTTTTTAAGATTTTTGGGTAATTCACCAAAAGTATGCTTTAACATATTGTATTCTTCATTTATTGCCTGCATCTTTTCTGTCTCACCCCCTTTATCAGGATGATATATAAGCGATAACTTTCGATACGTTGACTTTAAATCAGTCTTTTCTTTTACATCTAAAAAATAGGTCATAATTAGAATTTTTTAATTTAAATGTACAACAATGTTTTATAATGTACAACAAAAAATTGATTTTCTTTATAAAAAAACCCGGAAAAAATTCTCCGGGTTATCTTTAATCTATTTCAACCTATCCACTGTTATTTATGCTTTGGTGGTATTAGATAAGTTCCCAATACAGCAACAATAAGAGCTACAAAAAATGTCATAAACCGTGAAGTAAATATTTCATCCATCCCTGTCTGTACCCAAATAATAGTAAAAACAAGGCCGGTAATAATGGTAAGAATTACAGCTCGTCCATGATATTTTTTCCAAAAAAGGGTAAGCAATATAACTACAGAGAATGTACATCCTATTCCGGCCCATACATACCCTACGATGGTATATATCAAATCGCTTGGAGAAAAATAGGCCAAAAGAAGCGCAATTAATGATAGAACCGCGGTTACAATCCGAGATTGTATTAATGATTTTTTGGTGTCTAATTTTTTTCTTCTTGTTGGTTTAATAATATTTTCAGAGAGTTCTGTTGCAGAAAGTATCAATAAAGAATTAGCTGTTGATATAATTGCAGCCAGCACCCCGGTAATCAGGATCCCTGCAATAACGGGAGGAAAAACGGTTGTAAGCACTTCCGGCAACACCGTTTCCTGGTCAGCAAGGGCATTAGGACCAAATAATGCAATCCCCAGCCAACCTATCATCAATGCACCGATATATGCTATAATAGTCCATATTATTCCAATATTTCTTGCTTTTTTTGCCTGACGAGCATCGGTAATTGCCATAAACCGCATACTTAGCTGGGGCAATCCTCCCAAATAACCAAAAAACCAGGAAAAAGCACCAAAGATAATCATCCCGGCACCGACACCTTTCATTAGTTCAGGAGCTTTTGGAAAGATTCCACTTAAAAAACCATAAAGAGGAGTACCTTCCTTCAAAACAGTACCACCCATCATGGTAGAATGGGACTTACCAACCTGTGCCAGGGCATCAGATATACTATGTGCATATACAGTACCTTCAGGTTGATTAGCAAGGTAGAATATCCCTGCAATGGGAGCAACTATCAGTGCTACAATCATAATTACAGCCTGCATTACATCTGTATAGGTAACACTTCGAAATCCCCCATAAATAGTGTATGGTACCACTAAAACAACCACAATTATCATCCCGTAGACAGTATCTAAACCAAATAAAGATTCAAGGGTTTTTCCACCACCTAAAAATTGAGCACCCACATAAAAGAAAAAGAAAAAGACAATGGTAAAACTACCGGTTACCCGAATCCACTTGCCAACTTCTCCGTGCCTTTTCGCAATATAATCGGTAAAAGTTTCAATTTCATACTTTTCTGCCTCATCGCGTAAACGCCAGGCCAAAACCCACCAGGCCAGGATTATACCTAAAACACAACCTATAGCAGTCCAAACTTCAAGCAGCCCAAAAGCATACGCTGCACCCGGTAACCCCAGCAAAGCCCAGGAGGATTCTCCGGTAGCGCGCTCAGACAAGGCGGCTACCCAACCAGGCAGTTTACGTCCGGCAATAGCAAAATCAGCGCTGGTTTTTACTTTTCTGCCCTGATAAATTCCCCATACAATTAATAACGTAATATACGTGATCATTACCACTAAAAGTTGTACGTTGTATTCCATAGCTTTATTCTTTTTTTGATGAACAAGCACTAATATATGAATTTTTTAGGTGATGTATAAAACAAGAAATATGAAATTTTCAATTAGCCACTAAAAATCTGATTTAATTCAAGATTAATGATACAAAAAATAAAATCACTGTTGTCCGTTAAAAATATTGCATCCATTCTGAAACCTTGATTTTTGTTTATCATCTACCAATTTTCCTATTTCAGGGGCTTTACCCCGGACCCTACATACTTTCTTGTCTTGAAACAAGAAAGTACGCAAAGAAATTCAAGGCTGCGCCCGCCTCACTCGAAAAACTACGCGATGTGAGCTAAAAAATCTAAACTTGCACTGCCCTTCGGTCAGTGGTTGCCTTCGGCGAGCTCGCTCAAAATGCTCGGTTCGAACAGCAGATTTTTTTTAACGCTCACTGTGCTTGTTTTTCGGCTCGCCGGACAATGCCAATCCAAAAACGAATCGTCAATCAATCTTTTTTACCGGACAATAATGAAATAAAATGAAACCTAAAACTTTTTATTATCTTTAAGATTTTAAAATATTTATATAACC
>DATFIZ010000177.1:0-23773 GCA_035269575.1 Bacteroidales bacterium
AGTGGGAAACATGATTCCCAACCATAACCTTTTTTCCTGTAATTTGACAGATTCGTGACATTTTTATCTAATTTTTTTTTATCGTATTCTAAAAACAGAACGCAAAATACGTGATTTTTATTTAATTATTCAAATATATTAGCAATTATTTTCTTTAAAATTCATTTTTTTTTGCTTTTTATCAATTTTTGCAGCATATTAATAGCTGTAAGCGATGCTCTTTGGATATTTCTATCTCTTTGGTCACCAAAAACAAATTTTTGAGAGATAACCGTATTTTTATCAGCCACAGCAATCCAGGTAGTTCCTACCGGCTTTTCCTTAGTTCCTCCGGCTGGTCCGGCTATACCCGAGGTGGCAATAGAAAAATCGGTATTGAATAATTTCAGAATATTTTGTGCCATATCTTCAACTACTTGTTTACTTACAGCACCATAAATTTCTATATCTCTTTTATTTACATTTAAAATTTTTTCTTTAATTTCATTTGAATAAGCAATAACACCTCCTTTAAAATATTCTGAACACCCCGGAATAGAGGTAATTAATTGTCCAATATTACCTCCTGTACAACTTTCAGCTACACTAATAGTAGTATTTTTTTCCTTTAACAGTTTCCCTAAACTTTCTTCCAGCTTGTCGTCATCATATCCACAAATATATTCCGGAATGATTTTTTCCAGTGTACCTATTTTATTATGAATCATTTTCTCAATATCCCTCCTGTTTTTTCCTTTACCGGTAATTCTTAATTTAATGATGCCGGGCGAAGGCAAGTAGGCTACTGACAATTCCCGGGGGAGGTTTTCTTCCCATTCTTCCAGTATCTCAGCTAGTTTTGATTCGGGCAATCCCTGGGTTAAAATTAATTGATGTAAAATATAATAATCCTGATGCCGTTTCTTAAGTTCCTCAAGAATATAGTTATTCATCATTTCTTTCATTTCGAAAGGGACTCCTGGCATTGAAATAACTACTCTGTCCTTATCTTCGAACCACATTCCGGGTGCAGTACCAATTGCATTTTGAATTACAGTACAGTTTTCCGGGACTAAAGCCTGTTGCTTGTTTCTTTCATTCAAATCAGCATTTCGTTTTACAACAAAAGCTTTTATATTTTCAAGCACCTCTTGATTCATTACTAATTGAACACCAAAATAATTGGCGAGTGCTATTTTAGTAATATCGTCATTGGTTGGACCTAATCCTCCGGTCAGTATTACCAAATCTGTAGATTTATCTATATGTTCTAAGGCTTTAAATATAGACTCCTTTTTATCTGATATAGAAGTAATTTTAAAAATATCAATTCCTAACAGATTCAGTTTATTGGCTATCCAGGCAGCATTCGTATCTACAACCTGACCTATTAATAGTTCGTCTCCAATGGTGATTATTTCAGCATTCATAATTACTTACTGGTTAAATTGATCAATAAATTGTAACCGTTTTAATAAAGGCGGATGAGAATAATGAACAAAAACATAGGCCGGGTGTGGCGTTAGATTTGATAAATTATTTACCGATAGATTTTTTAAGGCATTTTGCAGATATTTCCCGTCAAAATTTTCTGCAGCAAACTGGTCGGCTGCATATTCATTTTTCCGTGAGATCATATTCATGAATAAACCAATCAATGTAGAAATAGGACTGTAAAGAAAACCAAAAGTAACCAGTCCAAGATGGAAACTTGCTTCTTCTGCACCTAAAGCCTTTGATAAAACAGGGTTATCAACAAATAATGATAAAATATACAACGTAATCCCGGTTTGCAATACCGAAGAAACAAGGGAGGCTAGCGTATGTTTTTTCTTATAATGTCCAATTTCATGCGCTAAAACAGAAACAATTTCTTCCGGACTTAATTTATCTATCAGGGTATCAAACAAAACAATTTTTTTCTTTTTCCCTAAGCCACTAAAAAAAGCATTTGCTTTACTACTTCGCTTTGAGCCATCCATAACAAATACATTATCAAGCTGAAAATCAACTTTTTGACAAAAATTGGTGATGTGCTTCTTTAGTTCTCCTTCTTCTAAGGGTTTTAGCTTATTAAACAGCGGTAATAACAGGCTGGTATAAAACATGGTCATAAAAATCATGAACAGGCTTACCAATATCCAGGCATATATCCAAAAATCAGGTCCGGTTTTTTGATAAAACCAAACGATTAAAGCTAACAGTCCTCCTCCAATAATAACGGCAATTAACCATCCTTTAAGTTTATCGGTAATAAAAAGTTTGGGTGTCGTTTTATTAAATCCAAATTTTTCTTCAATAACGAAGGTATCATAAATACTAAAAGGTGTATTAATAATGTCTGAAGCGAACATAATTATACCAAAAAATATTAATGCAACTAAAATAGGATTTGAGGTGATAGAACGAGCAATTTGATCAACATATGCAAATCCGGATAAGGACAGAAAAATTAAAAGTATCCCCAGATTAAAAGTGCTGGTGACTATTGAAAGTTTATGATTGGATCTATCGTATTCCTGCGATTTTCGGTATTTCTCTTTATCATAAATTCCTTTGAGTTCTTCTGGTAATTTAGCACTCCTTTTCGTCGCATTTAAATAATCTAAAATTTGTTCCAGCAGATAATCAAAAATTAAAATCGCTACAATAATATAAAAGACAACAATATGATGCATAATAAAAAAAGATTAGTAAAACAGGCATCAAAATTAATAAAAAGAGCAAGAAAAATTAATTTAAATTTTTACAATTGTTTTTGGAGTTGTTCTACCTCTTTTATACGCGTTTGTAAAATCTGAATGTAGTATTTCGTCCTTGATTTATTTTTAATTTTGTACGATTGAGCAGCATATTTCAGCGCTAAATCGAGTTTTCCAAGTATTTCGCTGGCAACGGCCATGTTAAAGTTCGCTCTGCTTGCAATTTCGCGGTCTGTATCATTTAAATATTTATCCCATAACTCAGCAGCCTCAATCCAGTTATTCTGTTCAACGAATTCTGCTGCTTTCTCAAAATCTTTATTACCGGTAATAAAATATTGCCTGGATTCTTTTTGCCAACGGGTGAATATACGATTAGCATAATCGAATGCGGAAAAATAGGTGGTTTCGCGAATAGAACGCTCTACCGATGGTAACTCTTCCTTTAATCTATTGATGCTATAACTTGTTGCACTCCAAAATAAAGTATCAGAATATATATAATTATCTAATTGTTCTTTTTTAACTAAATCGAATACTTTCCAATACGCTTTAATGGCAAGTTCTCTGTAAATATAATATTCTTTGGTTTCATAGGTTCCAATAGCAAATTGATCGCTTTCCATCGTTAAACTCAATGAATCAAGAATAATAAAAATGTCCGCCTTGCTATGGCCGGAAATATTTTTGAGATATCTCCAATTGATTGAAGAATTTATATAAAAATCTTTTTTATCAGGCAATCCCTTAACGTATAGAAAGTCAGCAGTATCAATATTTGCAGCAGAATAGATTGCATCCCGAAACCCTAAAGTCATTTCATTGGTAATTAGTTCATACAGCATGGTATCCAGGTTGCCATCATTATTAATATCACTTTCGAAGTTGATAAATGCTATTTTATTGAAATTTTTGGGTAAATTAATCGTTGAAGGCTCAATCGTTTCAATTGTTAACGTTTTTAGCTGCGGAGTACAATTTTGCAGTATAATAGCCAGCATGATAAAAATAACGGGGATTCTATATGATTTCATTATAAAAAAGAATTATATATCTAATAACCTATAACACAAAATAAGTGCCAAAATTGTTTAAGCCCTGAAAAAAATTATATATCATACCAATTAAAGTAAAAAGCGGGATATAATAAAAGCACTTATAAACAGAATGTAAGTGCTTTTATTATTAACTTTTCTAAAGATTATAATTAGGTTTGCATTGCCCCACAAACATTGATAACCTGACCGCTCACATAGGATGATAGGTCAGTAGCTAAAAACAGCGTTGTATTTGCAACATCTTCGGGTGTTCCACCCCGGCGTAAAGGAATCTTTTGCTCCCAGTCTTTTCTCACATCTTCAGGAAGTTTAGCCGTCATTTCAGTAATAATAAAACCAGGAGCAATGGCATTACAACGAATATTCCGGGAGCCCAGCTCTTTTGCTACCGATTTGGTAAACCCAATAATTCCAGCTTTAGATGCTGAATAGTTTGACTGACCGGCATTTCCTGCAACACCTACCACGGAGCTCAGATTAATAATGGAGCCTGATTTTTGTTTCAGCATATATTTTTGCGCAGCCTTGGTAAAATTAAAAACAGATTTTAGATTAATTTTAATTACAGTATCCCATTGTTGCTCAGTCATACGCATTAATAAAGTATCTTGCGTAATTCCTGCATTATTTACCAATACATCTACACTTCCAAATTCTTTCTGAATTTTATCAACAACTTGCTGTGTTTCTTCAAAATTACTGGCATCCGAAGCATAACCTTTAGCTTTTACACCAAATTTCTCCAATTCTTGCTCAACCTCTTTAGCTGCTTCATTATACTCAAGGTCTGTAAATGCAATATTAGCACCATATTCAGCCAATTTCAAGGCAATTGCTTTACCAATACCTCTGGCTGCTCCTGTTACTATAGCGGATTTACCTTCTAATAGTTTCATAATTCTTGGTTTATTAGTTTAAATTGATTCTATTAAATGACAAAAATAAGGAATCTAAATTTATTTATCTAAAAAAAAAGATTTGAATGTTAATATTAATAAAATTTCAGGTTAAATATCTTCCAGTAATATTAAACACCAAACATACTGTATACATATGTAATATTTATTGATTTGTATCTTTACTAGCGTTACTTATGTAACCTACAATAGAATCACATAAATAAACTAAATTGTACAAAGTAGAATGCTCATTCTAATAAACATTATTAATCATAATATCAATACTTTATAATTTTTTATTGAAGTTATAGTATAATAAAATATAGATATTATAGGTATAATTGTGTTTTTTTACAAATTTTACATCTTATAATACTCTATACTAGTAAATTACAAATTACATTTAAAGTTCTTATTAAATATTGGAAAAAATGACTTCCGCAAATAAAATATAATTGCTTCTATCCTATTATTATTGCGGTTATGCTCTAAAAAAAATAAAATCAATAATACCTTTGCTTCAGACAAAAAATAAATAATATTTTAAGGGTTATTTTGATTTGCAAACACTAAAATATATAGCGTTTTCATATGCCTAAAGATTTTTAATGATAAAATTGTTATAAATTATACGTTACATTGAGCAACCTTTACTATATTATTTATAGAATACCGCAATTATTCAGTTACATAAGTGTAATTAGAAATATACTTAAGGATAACTTAACCATATTAAGTGTTCAATATAATCTATTTTTAACCTGGTTAAAGGGTTTTTTCGTGGAAATAATTGAAATTTAGTGAATAGATACATAAAACCTGCAAATTGGTTTAAAAGAGTGTTTTTCAGGTGATTTTTACCGTTAATTTTATGATATCTTAAATTATATTCCTCAAGCCAAAACAATATTTACATTTGTGACATACAAAGTTTACATTTGTTATTAATAATGTAACATTTTTAAATTACATTTGTAAAAATCATGTTTTATGAAAGAACGAATTTTAGCTCTATTAAAAGAAAAGCAGATATCAGCAACAAAACTTGCCGATATAATTGATGTCCAACGTTCAAGTATCTCCCATTTATTATCAGGAAGAAATAAGCCAAGTTTTGATTTTATTGAAAAGATCCTTAGAGCCTACCCTGATTTGGATGCACAATGGCTAATTACAGGGAAAGGTGAAATGTATACCCATCAAAAATCTCTGTTCGACGAGGATATTCAATCCTTTGTAAAACCTAAAGATTTAACTTCAGGAGAATCGCATATTCAGAACAAGGTTGATGATGATATCGAATTAAAAAAATCTGAAACAGATAAATCCAATTTATCCTCTGATAAAAATAAAGAAAAAATTGAGCGGATCGTTATATTTTATTTGGATGGTAAATTTAAAGAATATAAACCCTGAATAATACCATAAAAGAATATTATCTTTGTGCAAAAATTGTATGTATAAACGAATAATACGTCCCCTGCTATTCCTTCTTCAGCCTGAAACCATTCATAAGCTTATTGTATTTATCTTAAAATTTATATTTAAGATTCCGGGGATTCAATTATTCATGAAAAATATTTTTTCAATAAAAGATAAACGTTTAAAACGAACTTTTCTGGGCATAGAATTTGATAATCCTGTGGGTTTTGCTGCAGGATTTGATAAGAATGCAGAAGTGTATCATCAATTTTCCTCTTTTGGATTTTCCTTCATAGAAGTTGGTACTGTAACTCCTTTACCTCAGCCCGGAAATACAAAACCAAGATCTTTTCGAATTCCAAAAGACTCAGGCTTGATAAACCGGATGGGATTTAATAATAAAGGTGCTGATTATGCTGTCAGAAAACTAAAAAACAAAAGCCGTAAAGTTATTATCGGTGGAAATATTGGAAAAAACACCTTAACTCCTAATAATGAGGCTTTAGATGATTATGTTTACTGTTTTGAAAAATTGTATGCGCATGTAGATTATTTCGTGGTCAATTTAAGTTGTCCAAATATTAAGGATTTAGAGAAATTACAAGATAAAGATTCTACCATTACCATATTAAATAAATTAACTAAAATCCGGCAATCAAAAGAAAAATACAAGCCCATTTTACTGAAAGTATCGCCCGATTTAACCCGTGAACAATTAAATGATGTGGTAGAAACATTTAATATAACAGGGATTGATGGTATTGTTGCTACGAATACCACAAGGTCAAGAGATGGACTAAAAACAACTGAGGAAAAGATTTCAAAAATTGGCGATGGTGGATTAAGCGGTGCTCCGCTAACAAAACGTTCGACTGAAATTATACGATATCTGCGCGAAAAATCTGAAGGAACCATTCCTATAATAGGTGTTGGTGGAATAATGACTGTAGAAGACGCGTTGGAAAAACTGGAAGCCGGAGCAACATTAATTCAGATATATACTGGTTTTATTTACCAGGGGCCTGGTTTTGTAAAACAAATCAATAAAGCAATTTTAAAACACGCAGATTCAAAAGCCTGATAGTTATCCGTCTCTTTAATTTTGACTCTGCAGAGGTTTTCCGAAACTTTGTTTGTCGGGATACATTTCGCACCCCTGCCTTAATAATGGGAAATAAAAAAAGCCTGATGGATATCAGGCTTTTAAATTGTGACTCAGCAGGGGTTCGAACCCTGGACCCCATCCTTAAAAGGGATGTGCTCTACCAGCTGAGCTACTGAGTCGATTAAAATTGCGTTTGCAAAACTAATATCTTAATTTTTAAAACCAAATAATAAAACAAAAAAATTAAGAAAATTTATATTCAGTGAACAATCACTTCAAATAAAAAATATAAGACACTGTAATACAGTTTATTATACAAAAAAACAAAAAAAAGAGAAGTTACCTTCTCTTTTTATGTGACTCAGCAGGGGTTCGAACCCTGGACCCCATCCTTAAAAGGGATGTGCTCTACCAGCTGAGCTACTGAGTCAACTGGAATGCAAAAATAACACCTTATTTTTTTAAAACAAAAATTTTGCGATGAAAATCTTGAATAAATTTTCAAAAAACTGATTTTCTTGTGGTTGAAAACAGATGTATAAGTTTATTCTTTTTCAACACTAAAAAAATGAATTAAATGTACAATAAATAACCGGAAATTAATAGATTTACATACCTATTACTAATAATTAACCTTATTTTTAGTTAATGAAAAACAAAGTAGCCATTATAACAGGAGCTTCGTCAGGTATTGGTAAAGCTTGTGTATATGAGTTTGCATCACGAGGTGCAAAAGTTGTTTGCGCCTCGCGTAATATAGAGGAGCTAAAAACGCTTGAAAACGATTTAAACCAAAAAGGATATGATGTTTTTGCTGTAAAAACAGATGTTTCAAAAGAAGAAGAATGTAAACATCTTATTGATAAAACCCTGGAAAAATATGGTAAAATTGATATCCTGTTAAATAATGCCGGTATTTCGATGCGGGCATTATTTAAAGATGTTGATTTAGCCGTTATCAAAAAATTAATAGATGTAAATTTTTGGGGTGCTGTTTATTGTACAAAATATGCTTTACCGTATATTCTCCAATCCAAAGGCTCTATCGTAGGAATAACTTCCATAGCCGGATTTCATGGCTTGCCAGGACGGTCGGGCTATTCAGCTTCTAAATTTGCCCTGCATGGATTTTTAGAAACGTTACGTATAGAAAACCTGAAAAATGGATTACATGTATTAATTGCTGCTCCCGGATTTACGGCATCCAACGTACGCAAATCTGCTCTTTCTGCCAACGGAACTCCGCAAGGAGAATCTCCATTAAACGAAAAAAAATTGATGCCCGCAGAAAAGGTAGCTCAAAAAATTGCAAAAGGTATTACAAAACGAAAACGCAATATTATTATATCATTCGAAGGAAAAATATCAGTGCTTTTACAACGAGTTATACCAAGATCACTGGACAGACTTTTTTACAATCACATGGCGAAAGAACCAAATTCTCCCTTTAAATAAAAATTAAGGCATGTTTACCTTTGAAACTACATTAAGAGTTAGATACGGCGAAACAGACAAAATGGGGTATGTATATTACGGTAATTACCCATTATATTACGAAGTAGGAAGAACAGAGTTAATGCGTCATTTTGGTTTTCCTTACAAAAGAATTGAAGAGATGGGTATTATATTACCTGTAAGAACTTTGGAAGTTAACTATTATAAGCCCGCAGTATACGATGATTTATTAATTATAAAAACCATCATTAAAACATTACCTAAAGCAAAAATTACTTTTTATTATGAAATTTATAATGAAAATCAGGAACTGCTGAACCAGGGGGAAACAACCCTTGTATTTGTTGATGAAAATTCAAGAAAACCAAGGCGTGCACCTGATGAACTGATAAAACAACTAAAGCCTTATTTCAACGACTAACGGATTTTGCCGATTATCCAGATAATAAAACTTATCACTATACTAATCAGTATCATACTTGTAATGGGAGCATAAAAGGTAAATTGCTCCTTCTTAATTTTTATATCTCCCGGTAAATTGCCAAACCACTGAAGCTTATCACTCAATAAATAAAATACAAAGCCCAGAATAATTAAAAAGACACCAATAAAAATTAAGATCTTTCCTATTTGTTGCATGATATAGCTACCTTATGAATACTTTTAATAAAATTTATTTTATTTTATTTTATTTTTATTGTAATGATATCGATACTTATTCGTCTTGTTATTGAATTAAGCTTGATTCTAAAGTTAAACCGAATGAATAACAAATTTAAAAAATTTATATCATGAAAAGAATAAGTATAATTATCGCATTACTCATTTTCCCTTTTCTAATAAATGCACAAGACTTTGTGGACCAGTTAATTGGGAAATATCAGGGGAAAAGAGGATTCACAACTGTAGTTGTGAATAAAAGTCTGCTGGATTTAGCTGCTGCTATGGATGAAAATGATGAAGATCTGCAAAAAATGAAAGGAATGATCGATAATATTAGAATAATTGCCATGGATGATCATTTGAATCCGGAAAATATTAATTTCTATCAGGAAATTATCAATCAGGTGGATACAAAATCGTACCAGGAACTTATGACCGTAAAAGAAACGGATAACGATGTGGTTTTTTATGTAAAATACATGGGTAATGATATCGAAGAATTACTTTTAATTGCCGGAGGAAATGATGAAAATGCAGTAATTAGCATTAAAGGCAAGATTAATCTAAAAGAAATTGCATCACTTTCAAAGTCAGTACACATGAAAGGCTTTGAGCATTTAGATGAATTAGAAAATCAATAAGAAAGGGAGAAAACAAACTCCCTTTCTTAAAAATTATTTGTAATTTACAAGCCTATTGACTGATAAATAAATGACTGCTGAAGCTTTTAAAGAAAATATTCTGCCTTTAAACCGTAAGTTGTTGGGATTTGCTAACCACTTTATGAAAGATATGGATGATGCAAAAGATATTGTACAAGAAATTTATATCAAGCTGTGGAATATGCGCAATGAACTGTCAAAATATAACAGTGTTGAAGCTTTAGCCATGCGCATGACCCGTAATTTATGCCTGGATAAGATAAAACTGAACAAAACCGTACCATTAAAAGGAAATGTTAAAGAAGAAAAAGATAATGCTTACTTAGATAAAGAACAACATGAAGAATTAAACATCGCGGTTAAAAGAGTAAAAAAAGCAATAAATCTGTTAAATGAACCCCAAAAATCGATTATGCAATTACGTGATATAGAAGGATATGATTATGAAGAAATTGCACAGATTTTGAACATGAATGTAAATACAGTCAGAGTTAGTTTATCGAGAGCAAGGAAAAGGATACGAGAATTAGTAACACAAAAATATTATAACCATGAACCGGGAACAAATAAAAGCTCTGTTAGAGAAATATTATAACGGGGAAACTTCTTTAAAGGAAGAGAAGCAATTGCAAAGGTATTTTTCCGGAAATGAAGTGGAAGAAGAATTTGCTGAAGACAGGGCCATTTTTATTTTTACCACAGAAAAGGCCAATGAAAACAATCAATTGCCGGACTTAGGGAATGAGATTTGGGATAATATTGAAAAAAATGAAAATATTAAACAACTTAAAAAAAGAAAGTTATATCACTATCCCTTAAGTATTGCTGCAAGTATTGCTATTCTTGTGGTATCCTTTTTCTTTATTACAAACGAAATAAATAAACAAAGCACCGTATCTTTTAACGATACGTATGAGAACCCTGAATTAGCTTATTTACAAGCAAAAGAAGCTTTACTATTCGTATCTTCAAAATTAAACTCAGGCACGGAGCATTTAAAACCTATTCAAAAAATTAATGAAGGTAAAGATGAGTTAAAAATATTAACCACCTTTAATCAAGGTTTAAACGAACTTAAACCTGTCCAAAAATACAGTGTTACAGATAAATATATTAAACATAAATAAATCATGAAAAAGATAATTTTTAATTTAGTTTTGCTGTTTAGCCCATTTCTTTTACTAGCTCAAACCACTCCTGTTGATGAGCTATTTGAGAAATACAGCGGAAAAGAAGGCTTTACATCGGTCTACATCACCAGTTATATGTTCAGTATGTTTGCCGACATGGAAACTGAAGATCCTGAATTTGATGAACTGGTAAAAAATTTAACCGGGATAAAAATTTTAGCAACAGACGAAACCTACGCTGGAAATGCTAATTTTTATACCGAAATCATCAATAAGCTTCCCCTTTCCAAATACAAAGAGCTGATGGTAATTAAAGAAAAAGATCAGGACGTGAAATTTCTTATCCATGAAAAAGAGGGCAAAATTATTGAATTATTGCTGATTGCCGGAGGGAAAAACGAAAATGCATTAATCAGCATCCAGGGGAATATAGATTTAAAAAATATTTCCAAATTATCAAAATCAATGCAAATTGAAGGTTTAGAACATCTGGAAGAAATTGAAGAAAAATGAAAAAAATAGGTTTAATTGCTTTAGTTGCTTTACTGTTTGCTCAATCATGCATTACGGATAAAGACAAATATAAAGAAACAGATATTTTCGAAGCGTTTGAAACACAACAGGGTTTTGTGGTTTTACACCTCCCTCCTGTTCTATTTAAATTTATGCTTAACTTGTCTGAAGATAAAACTCAATCTAACAGTGATTTAATTGATAAGATTGAAGTGATTAAAGTTTTGTTTTTTGAAGAAACAAAGACAACCATCTCCAGCAATGAAGTAAAAGATGTAATGAGTAAAAATATTAAAGGATTTAAATATAACCTACTAACGAATATTTCTCAGGAACAAACAGATGTTTCCATTTACATTATTGAACAAGAATCAACGATTCGTGAGGTTCTGGTCACCTTACTGTCTGAAAAAGAGTATATTGCATTGAATGTTGTCGGTGAATTTAGCAAAGAAGAGGTGTTAAAGATTTATCAATCCATTAATATGCAACAAGTAAAATCTATGGGCAATTAATAACTACCCATAGATTTTATTTAAAAAAATATTTTACTTTTCTGCATATTGTTCAACCTGCCGGTAAACTCTTAAGAAGTTTTCACCCCAAATTTTCTTTATTTCATTTTTAGAATAACCTCTTCGAAGCAGTTCAATGGTTATATTTTTCATTTGGCTGGCATCCAAACATCCTTCAACTCCTCCACCACCGTCAAAATCAGTTCCTATCCCCACATAATCAATACCAATTGTTTTTACCACATAATCGATATGATCAACCACATCGGAAACCGTTGCTAACTCTTTTGGGAACATTTTATCGGTTTTTCGCCATTCCATCACCGCTTTTTGGTGTTCTTCCTCAGAAAGTCCGTCAAAATGATTATATTTTTCTCGCAATGCTTTAAAAGCCGAATCTCTTGCCGGATATGGTTTAGCTTCTTTTATATAATCACTAAGAATACAAATTTGAATAACCCCTTCATTTTCTATAAGCGCATAAAGCATCTCGTCGGAAAAATTCCGCGGGCTGTTGCATAATGCTCGTACACTTGAATGAGATGCAATTACAGGTGTTTTAGAAACCTTGAGTACATCAAAGTAAGCTGAATCAGATATGTGTGATACATCTACTATCATTCCTAATGTATTCATTTCTTCAACAACGTGTTTACCTAAATCGCTTAATCCATTATGTTCCGGACCATTAGGATCTGTAGATGAATCGCAGATATCATTATTGCGAGTATGACATAAGGTAATATAACGGGCTCCTAAATCATAAAATTTTTCAACCATATTTAAATCATCCCCTATAGGATAACCGTTTTCTAAACCTATATAAACTGCTCTTTTCCCTGCTTTTTTAATAGCGTAAACATCATCGGCACGGTATGCTATTTGAGCCATATCGGGATATTCATTTACTTTTTCATGTAACGCATCAAAAATCTCCAATGCTCTTTCTTTAGCCTGCTGATTACCTTCGGCACTTCGCTCTCTTTGCCCTAAGAAAACAGCCATAAAAACTGCGTCTAATCGTCCTTCTTCCATCCTTGGAAAATCTACTCTCGATCTTGATTGTTCATAATCATTTTTTTTCCCTATATCAAAATCCGGATCTAAAAAATTTAAAGGGGTATCGGTATGTGTATCAATGGATACTATTTCATCATGTATTTTTTCTGCTTTTTCTTCTAAGCTTTCCTGCTTACAAGATGTAAAAACAACAATAAAACTAATGAATAGAAAGTTTACAACGTTTAATTTCATGGTATGCTATGATTTTGAGTAAGTATTAACAACCAAATTAGATGAATATTCTCTTGAATGGTTTAATCATAACACCAAATATGTATTTCCGCAAATAGTATCACTTATAAAACATCTATATTATTAGATGTAAAAATATCCTGTTAAAAACAAATAATGCTTTTAAACACAATTGTGTATGCTAAAAATCATCAAAAATATTTCACGTATTTAATAATTTTGATGCCAGTAAACTGAATTAAATTTAATTTTAAACTAAAAATAAAAAACGATGCCTATATCAACTGTTAAGTTAGACGCAAAAGTGAGAGACGGATTTAAAACAGAAGTTAACTGTTCTCATAATTTTATTATCGATCAACCAAAACAAGGTGGTGGACAGGATTTGGGACCAAATCCACTGGAAATTTTTCTTTCTTCATTGCCTGCATGTATTTGTGCAATTGGTAAAATTATTTCGAATCAAAAAAGATTAAATGTTCGTGGAATTGATGTAAAGGTCGAAGGTGATATTGACAAAGATTTTTTGATGGGAAAAACCGAAGAAGGTAGAGCCGGTTTTACAGAAATAAGAAGCTATATCAACATAGATGCAGATATGAGCAATAAAGAGAAACAAGCTTTTATAGAAGAAATTGAAAAACGATGTCCTATTGCCGATAATATGGCAAACCAAAGTGCTGTTAAAGCAATATTAGTTGAATAAGAAAAATTTGAAATATAAAAAAGAGGCTGTTTTTGTGTAAAGCAGCCTCTTTTTTAGTTAAAATCTAACTCTAGTGTTAATCTTTTAAATATTTTTCCAACCACTGGTCCTGTTCCCACAGAACATGCAGTACAGATTCTCGCGCAGCATAGCCGTGGCTTTCTTTAGGAAGCAATACCAAACGTACAGTTGCACCCAATCCTTTTAACGCATTAAAATATCTTTCACTCTGCATCGTATACGTACCGGAATTATTATCGGCAGCTCCATGTATAAGCAATAGCGGTGTTTTCATTTTATCCGCATGCATAAATGGTGACATTGAATAATAAATTTCCGGAGCTTCCCAGTAACTTCGTTCTTCGCTTTGAAAACCAAAAGGTGTTAACGTTCTGTTATAAGCACCACTTCTGGCGATTCCTGCTGCAAAAAGATCTGAATGAGATAAAAGATTTGCTGTCATAAAAGCTCCATATGAATGTCCTCCAACAGCTACTTTATTACGGTCAATATACCCCATCTCATCCACAGCGTCAATAGCAGCTTTTCCATTAGCAACCAGCTGCTCAATAAATGTATCGTTTGGTTCTTTGTCTCCTTCTCCCACAATAGGGAATGCAGCATCATCTAAAACCACATAGCCTCTTGTTATCCAAAAAACCGGCGAACCATAATATGGATAAATAAATTCATGAGGAGATGAACTAACCTGACCTGCTGTATTTTTATTTTTATATTCGCGTGGATAGGCCCACATGATCATTGGATATTTCTTATCTTCCTCGTAATCAGTAGGTAAATAAAGCGTTCCTGACAATTCTAATCCGTCCTCACGTTCATACTTGATCACTTCTTTGTGAACATCTTGTAAACTCACAAATGGATTTTTAAAATCTGTAATCCGGGTTAAATCCCCTGTTTTTATATTGCGGAAATAATAATTTGGAAACTGATTGCTTGATTCGATTCTTGTCAGCAATATCCCTTTCTTCGCATCTTTTAAATCAATAATGTTTTCAAGGGTTTCTTCTCCATCGGCACGCCATAATCGTTCTGTATTTTTTGTAGTATAGTTAAACTGATCAATAAAAGGACGAATCCCCTCTTCAGAATATCCCCTGCCAATTAGATAAAGATTCTGGCCTTCTATTTCCAAAACATTTCTGGCATATTTATTTCTTGAAGTAACAAAATTACCCGGGTCATTATATCTGTCCTGGTAATTACGGTCGAAAATAATTTCCGGTTTTGTATTTCTTTCTGAAGGATTAAACAGATAGGTTTTAGTGTTTCTGGTATTCCACCACCTATCTCTTGCTATAGCAACTTCATCATCTCCCCATGTTATTCCTGCAAAACGATTAATCGTTTTTAACAAGCTCTTTTTTTCTCCATTAAAGGGTGCATTAAGTTCAAAAATTTCATCTCTGTACTCCACTTCATTTGCAGGATCTCCTTCGTCTAATGCTTCAGTCCAGTATAGAGTAGCCGGTTTATCTGCTCTCCAGGAGAGGTTTCGCATACCTTCTCTTTCAGCCATAAAACCTTTGGGTAGCTCTTCAATGAGCGGAACTTCTAATATCTTTTTTATTTTATTTCCCGATTTATCATAAATAATGGTGGTGGAAGGAAAGCGATAAAAAGGAACAATATATGAAAATGGTTTTTCGATGGTTGTTATTAAAATATAGTTGCCATCAGGAGAGAAATTCATGCCTCTATACATGGCTTTTTCTTTCCAGGGGTTGATATTCCCTTTTAAATCAACCTGTACAATTTCCGATAACGTGAGTTGTTCAAAGTTAAACTCATCGTTTCTATTGCTCAATAAATCCTGATAAGTTCTGTTTTGTGCTTTTTGTCCTTCGTTTACCGATACTGTTGGACCTGTAGGAATGGCACCTTTCTCATCAATTAATGATTTTCTATCCTCCGGTAGAAATTTCACAAGAAATGATTTCCCATCCTGAAACCATTCATAAGGAGAGCCCAGGTTAGCATTTAGATTATCATTGGTAATTTTTTTTGCACTGCCTTTTTTTACATCAAGTATCCACAACTCAACACCGTTGTTGGTTGTGTTTGTAAATGCCATCATCGATTGGTCGGGTGACCAGGAAAAATTGGTAAGCCGGACCTTTTCAGGCAGATCATCGATAGATAATACTTGGTCCTTTTTAACATTTAAGACTTCGATCTTTGTAAAGTATCTAGCACGACTTGAGATATTTGTTGCGGGGTTTATACGCAAACCTCCAAGCCGTAGTTCTTTTTCAGATAGTTCTTCAATACCTTTATACTGATTTCGGTACATTAAAATAGCAAAAGTACCCTCTTCATTCATATAAACTGATGGTGGAAGGTCAACATCTGCAAGCTCTAGAATTTCCTTCGGGGGTTTCTGATACTCAATATCGAGCTGGGCTTTGGCACCCATAATTGAGAGACAAGGTAAAATTAAAAGTAATAATAGTTTTTTCATAGCAATGTTTAATTTTAAGTTATTTTCATTAGATTACAAAAACGTATAGAAGTTTAAATTATTCTTTTTTTATTAAGATACAAAAAACTTGACAAGTTAATTTTCAGCCTTTAAATTTATATTTTATTATACCAGCTACTTTCATTTATTTATTCATTAAATAATAGTTGCTATGTCACACGAAAAGACCATCAATGACGGAAAAAAAAAGAAAAATTCTTTTAAAAAATTGAAAGAACGCCGTGCAGAACGAAAAGCCCGGAGAGCTGAAAAGAGGCAAGAAAATATGTTTGAATCAAAACATAAACGGAAACCCAGGCATAGGAGTTCATCAACAGAATAAATCAGGAAGCTCCCAAAAAACATTTTGGGAGTTTTTTGATAATTAATTACGAATTATACCTTTGCACCCTTTTAAACGGGAAATATTTAAGCTATGCATTTAACAATCGAGCGTAAACCAACGGAATATCTACATAAACGAACCGTATTACCTCAAACCTCATATTGGGCTAAAGTTAAAGAAAAGCAAGGGTACAATCCCAAAGCCTTTTCCTTTAAACCGGAAAGTGGTTTGGTAAATACATATCCCTCGAAGGATGATTTATTAATTATCATACGCAACATAGGAGAACATGGCTCTATTGCCTATGTCCCTTATGGGCCTGATATCCATATGCCGGAAGAGAAACAAGGAAAATTTCTGGAAGAGTTATCCGAATCCTTACGCCCTTATCTTCCTTCCGATAGTATTTTTATCCGTTATGATCTTGTTTGGGCCTCTCCATGGCAGGATGATGAAGATTGTTATAACGATTCAGGTGCCTGGTTAGGACCTCCGGAAACAAGACTACAGGAGCTGCGAATGAATTTTGATACTCAAAACTGGAATTTACGAAAAGCTCCATCCGGAGTTCTTCCGTCCAATACTCTTTTTCTAAACTTAGAAAAGGATAAGGAGGAGTTGTTGCAGGACATGAAATCGAAAACGCGCTATAATATCCGTTTATCGAATCGTCGGGGAGTCCGGGTTCATGATGTTTCTACAGATAATTTGAATGTTTGGCATACCCTTTACAAGGAAACAGCTATAAGAAACGGCATAGCCTATAGAGATATCAATCATTTTAAAACTATCCTGGAAACGCGTGCAGCAAATACCGCATCTCCTGCTGATGTACATATGTTATTAGCCGAAGCTGAAGGAGATGCTTTGGCAGCGTTACTAATGGTCATCTCTGGCGGTCGTGCAACATACCTTTATGGAGCGTCATCATCAAAAAAAAGAAATTTAATGGGTACGTATGCCTTGCAATGGGAAGCTATTTGCAAAGCAAAGAGTGAGGGTTGCAAAGAATATGATTTTTTTGGCATATCACCTACTCCTGATAAATCACATCCAATGTATGGTTTATACCGGTTTAAAAAAGGGTTCGGTGGTTCAGAGTATCATCGTCAGGGTTGCTGGGATTACCCATTAAATGAAGATGCCTATGAGGTTTACAGGTCTGTTGAGATTTCCAGCAAAGGTTATTATGTGTAGAATAAAAAAAGCTCTGCAAATTTACAGAGCTTGTTAAAGTCAAAAGTCAAAATTAGTAATTCAAACTATTTAAGTTTTACATTTACTGCATTTAATCCTTTTTTACCTTCTTGGAGTTCAAATGTTACTTCATCATCCTCATTGATTTTGTCAATTAAGCCGGAAACATGAACAAAGTATTCATTCTCTGACTCCGCATCTTTAATAAATCCATAACCTTTTGATTCATTAAAGAATTTTACTTTACCTTCTTTCATAAAAATAAATAAATAAAAATTAGTAATATAGATCAAAGGTATGCATAAAAATTTTAAATTGCCTAAAAGATACCTTGAATATTTTACCATCATATGATAAAATTCTGGTTTAAAATTTACAACCTGTACCTGAAAAAAGCCGGATAAATTTCTCTATCCGGCTTAAGGTGAACAAAACAGAATTCTTTTTTTAAGGAAGTATCACTTCGTCAATAACGTGAATAACTCCATTGGTTGCAAGAATATCTGTATCAACAATTGCAGCATCTACTGTTTCTAATCCAAGTGCAGCATCTGTATCAGTAATAGTTAAGCTACCAAGGTTTAGTGTAAAATCGCCGCCTAAAGTGGTTACGGTAGTACTTGACAGGTTTGGTAAATCTGTTGAGAATACCCTGGCTCCTACCACGTGATATTTTAACACAGCTTCGATAGTTGCTATTCCTACTGCATCTACAAGTGCACTGAAATCTGCAACTTCTGCTAATGCGTATAACGAGGCAAAAGCAGCATCTGTTGGAGCAAATACAGTAAACGGTCCTTCACCTTTCAATATGGTGATCAAATCGGCTGTCGTTTCCTCATTTTCAACTGCCGTTAGAGCTGCAACCAACTGACCAAATTCAGCGTTTTCTGAAGCTTCAGAAGCTGCTACAGCAATGTCAACAATGTCCTTCGATGCCGGAACCAAGGTTCTGTCAATTAAGTGAACAACACCGTTGTCATAGTCCAAAGGTTCGCCTGAAAGGGTGGCTGCAGTAACCCGGGTTAATCCATTTAAAAATACCCCATTACCGTTAATACTTAGATACAAATCGCCACCTAGTGAAGGAATAGCTGAACCTGTTGCAGGTAATCCATCACCAAAAACTTCACTACCTAACACATGATAGGTTAAAACAGGTACAAGATCGTTGGCTGTTAAACCATCTAAACTTGTTATACCAGCTGCTTCAAAAGCATCATTATTTGGGGCAAACAGGGTATAATTCGCTTCACTGTCAATTAATGTATTTAACAAATCAGCTGTAACTACTGCTTCAGTTAAAATGGAGAAATCTTTATTAAAATAAGCAGGTTCTACAATGGTATTTACGATACTTAATTCCAAAGAAGGAACTAATACTGCATCGACAATATGTATGATACCGTTTGAAGCTTCTACGTTTGCTGTTGTAACATTAGCTCCGTTAATAGTAACATCACTACCATTTATTCCTACGGTAATTTCATCATCATCACTTAATAATGTAGCCGCCATCTGACCATCCGTTAAATCACCTGACATTAGAGCAGCGCTTGAAATAACGTGATACTTTAGTAATCTTTCAATTACATTTTCAGGTACATCATCTAAACTCGATTGTCCAATAACTCCTAGTAATGCTGTAAACGCATCGTTTGTTGGAGCAAATACAGTATAGTTACCATCTGAGCTTAAAGCATCTACCAAATTGGGAAACATCGTCAAAGCGTCTACTAAAATACTTAATGAAGGGGTTTCTGATGCTATGGTTACAATATCATCTTTAGGCAGTTCAAATCCTTCCGGTAATAATACTTCGTCAATAATATGTACCACACCATTTGAAGCTTCAATATCCGCATCGGTTACTATAGCACTGCTATTTAATGTAACAACACCATCCGCAATGCTAACATTGATTGACTTTCCTGAAAGTAACGTTTCTACATTACCATTTGAGAGATCAGTTGACATCACTTGTCCACTTACTACATGGTATTGAAGTACTTCAGCTAAAACATCGGGATTATCCAAAAGTGTTTGTAACACACCCTCTTCTAAATTATCGAATGCATCATTTGTTGGTGCAAACACCGTGAAAGGTCCGTCACCTTGTAATACAGAAGTTAAATCTGCAGTTGAAATGGCTGTAACCAGCGTGCTTAAATCAGATGATGAAGTTGCTAACGCTACAATATCATTGGTTGGCAACATCATATTATCATCGTCATCATCTTCGCAAGATGTAAAAGCAAACATCGCTATTAATGCAATAGCTGTAATTGATAAAAATTTTTTTCCGATTGTTTTCATAATCTTAATTTTTTTAGTTTGTAATAATTTTTAATACAAAGAAAACAACCGTTCATTATAAATGTTTAAAATAAATCTATGTTATATAAACAATTTTATGTTTTTTATAAATAAAATATAGCTGTATAAATATGATATTTAAATAATTATAATTATTTATTCTAAATTACAATTATTTTTATTGTTTTACATATTTAGTATTAATTTAAACGTATTTTGTCTTATATAATTTTATAAATAAGCCGCTAAATAATTCAGAATAAATCAATTCAACATTTTTTGATACGTATTTTTTTTTCGTGTTGTTTGATGCTGAACTTTCTCTTGAGACAAAATCGAAAAATTTATCGAGATTGGTTCGGTAATTATAATAGAAAATTATTCGCGGTGCTCATGATAGAAGTTGTTTTCGTTTTTTCCAACGCTTTTTGTAGCACAAATAAGAATCGGGAGTACTTTAGTATTGTTTTTCTTTATGGAAAAATATTATACCTTTATATGACCTTTCTTTAAGAATGTAAAATATTTTGAACCCTAAGGTGGTATTGATAAAAAATAAGCTTTGTTAAACCCGAAAATAAATTTGTTATGAAAAATATAATTAAAATTTTATTCTTGTGTGGAATAATTATTTTCATGGCTTTTAGCTGTGACGATGATGAAAAACCAATCAACCCCCTTATCGGCACATGGAAATGTATTGGATTCGGAACCACCGAATCTAATGAAATTAAAGAACTAGAACCTAAAAATTGTAATGAATGTTACATACTTACATTTAAGGAAGATGGCACTATTGAAGGATATACATCTACTAATGAAGCTGTTGGTGAGTTTGAAATAAATTTATCAACAAAAGAATTACAAATAATAAACTTTAGTGGAATAACTGAAATAAATGAACTTTTTGATGGAAAAGAATATATTGAAACTATTTCAAATGTTAATTCCTATAATACTAATTCAAATGATACTTTACTACTATATTATAACCACCAAAATTTATATCTGATTTTTAATTCAGTTGAATAATGAAAAAATTAATATTAACTTAAAAATAAAGATTTATTTAAGTTTATCCTTAAAAATCTCTTTAAACTTTTCCATTTTGGGGGTAATTACAAACGAACAATAGGGCTGAAACTTATTGTTTTCGTAGTATTCCTGATGAGAATCATCGGCTTTATAAAACGATTCAAATTTTGTTATCTCAGTTACAACAGGATTTTTATAAATATTGGCTTCGTCAAGTTTCTTTTTATAGTTTTCTGCCGTTTTTTTCTGCTCATCGTTATGATAAAAGATAGCCGAGCGATACTGTGTACCAACATCTGCTCCCTGCCGGTTTAACGTAGTAGGGTCATGCATTTTCCAGAAAATTTCCAATAGATCTTTAAAGGCAATAATTTCAGGATTGTAGGTTATTTGTACTACTTCGGCATGACCTGTATTTCCTGTACAAACCTCCCGATAGGTCGGATTTTTTACTTTTCCTCCGGAATAACCGGAAACGACAGATTCTACTCCTTTTACTTTTTCAAAAATAGCCTCGGTACACCAAAAACATCCTGAACCAAATGTTGATAATTCCATTTTATTGTTATTTTGTGAGTAAATATCCTGGCTTAAGCAAACCATGATAAAAATACTTATGATTATATTTACAACTTTCATCCTGTAAATTTATAATATAACATTAAAGGCCTAAAGAATGTTTATTTTTAAAATTGATTACAATGAATTTTCGTGAACAGCTATTGGCAGAACCTTCTAAAAAGAATACTGAATTTATAGCATCTGTTGTAGATAAAGACCTGGCATTATTCAGTGAAATGATGAAATTAGTTTATTCCAACGAACCCTATGTTTCCGGCCGTGCTGCCTGGGTTGTAGAAACCATTTGGTTAAAATACCCTTCATTGATTGAATCTTATATTCTACAAATGATTGAGTTCCTTCCCCATGCTAAATACAATAATCAACGGAGACATTTTACCAAAATTTTGTCAACCATTGATTTAAAACAATTAGATGAAGAACATCTTGGAATTTTAATCGATTGTTGTTTTACCTGGCTCGAAGAGCCCCAATATCCTACCGCTGTAAAAATGTTTTCAATGCTAATCCTTCAGAATTTTGTACAACTTGAGCCTGATATAGCTACTGAATTGATAGCTATTATTGAAAATCAAATGGAAGATGCTACGCCGGGATTCCAAAACCGGGGAAGAAAAACTCTCCTGGAACTTAACAAGTTTGTACAATAGAATTAATTACCCTCCTGCCTGATTTTAGATTAAATAGTAAATAATTCAGATTTAAATATCTACATATATTGTTTTTTAAATTTAATGATTATTTTTGCATCCGCAAATTTAAAAATCAAGAAAAAATGAAGAAAAATATTGTAGTCAATGAAAATTTTTGTCCCCAAAATCATCCATGTCCATCAACCGGAATATGCCCGGTTGGAGCAATAACTCAAAAGAGTCCGTTTAGTGCTCCGGAAATAAATTACAGTAAATGCACCGGATGTGGAATCTGTTTGCGCTCATGTATGGCGTTTCAATGTACGAATTGTTAAGAAAGCAGGAAATACCGGCTTTTCTTATTTTGATTCCAGGGGCATCGTTTGAGTGACATTATTTTTTTTCTTTCATTTTTGTTTTAACAATTTTTCATGGCTAAATTTGAGCAAATGCGATAGATAAAAATGAAAAAGTTACGAATAAGCGGGAAAGAAATGCGCAGAATTGGTTTTCAGTCTGAGCTGTTAATAAGCCAGGTAAAAAAAATTATTTATAAGCATTACAATAAAACGCCCAAAGTTGAAATTCTCAGCTTACTTGAAAATATTATCCAAAATCCTGAGGATTACAAGAATCACGAACATTTCAGCAAACTGGCTGCACAATTAAATCAAACACCAAAACAAAAGAAACAGGAAATTAAAATTTATTCATCACCACTACCTTACAAAATATATGGAAAAGAAGGTATTGATGAAGGTTCGTTAAAACAAATGGATGTAGCCATGCAACTACCAATAACCGTGAAAGGGGCTTTAATGGCCGATGCACACCAGGGATATGGTTTGCCTATTGGTGGGGTTCTGGCCACAAAAAACACGGTTATTCCTTATGGTGTAGGAATGGATATTGGTTGCCGGATGTGTTTATCGGTTTATGATTTGTCCCCCCAAATTTTAGAAAAAGATAAAGCCCGTTTAACCAAAATATTAATCAACGAAACCCGTTTTGGGAAGGATGAATTCAAACAACCTGAGGATCATCCGGTATTAACACGAAAAGAGTTTCGTGAAATTCCATTTTTAAAGTCCTTACACGCTAAGGCCTATAAACAGATAGG